>DMKG01000185.1:419-1041 GCA_003454415.1 Alphaproteobacteria bacterium | reverse complement strand
GTCACCATGACAGCGGCGATATTGTTCGTATTGAGGGTCGCGCCCCGGGTGTTGACGCCAAGCCGCTCCAGCATGGATTCCAGACTCTGCCGCGTAAATGGCGCATTGCGCAGGGAATCTCCTGTGCCGTTCAGTCCGACAACCAGGCCGTATCCGATCAGCATGTTATTGCGCACGCCTTCGAAATCCACCACATCCTTGATGCGGGAGGCATGCGCAGGGGCCCCGAGGATCAGCATGACGCTGAGAAGAATGAAGAAACGCAGATGGGACGTCAGCCCGGCGCCGGATGCGGGATTTGCGCGGAGGTCATTTTTAAAGCATGAAAACAGGTATGGCATTTTTCAATTTCCCTTACCGCCTTTCTGACGGGCGCTCTTGCTGAAGCGAGAACCGTGCCAATATCTCTACTTTGAAAACATTGGTTTTTTTCTCGTTATAATAAGGCGGGGCGGCAGAATTTACCGCCAGCAGGGCAGGAGCGGCTGTGTCGCCGCGGCTGGCTTTCTTCAGCACTTGTTAAGGATGGCGGCGCTATTTTTGCTGTCTTGAAGCGAGGCGGAACATGAAGATTACTGGTCCCGGCAGGGTTGAAACGACGCCGGTAAAACGTAAAAACACT
>DMKG01000185.1:0-158 GCA_003454415.1 Alphaproteobacteria bacterium | reverse complement strand
AAGACGTAAAAACGCGCCGGCTACGGGGGGCGGGGCGGACTTCGCGCTTGATCAGGGCGCTGACGGCGGGAAGGATTCGCAAACCAGCGCCATTGCTGCTACCGGCCCCGTCTCTTCCATCGGCGCCCCGATCGGGCTTTTATTTATTGAAACACCTC
>DMKG01000173.1:3244-3580 GCA_003454415.1 Alphaproteobacteria bacterium | reverse complement strand
GTCACGGAGCCTTGGGCGGGATCGGACGTGGCGGGGATCACCACGCGGGCGGTCAAGACCGATGGCGGCTATGTCCTGAATGGAAACAAGATTTTTTCCACCAATTCGGCGATTGCGGATTTCGTGATCTGTGCGGCGAAGACCGATCCCACGAAACGCCATGGCGGCATCAGCGTTTTCATTCTCGAAAAGGGTATGAAAGGCTTCACCATCGGACGGGGCGAACATAAACTGGGTTCGCGCGGCGTGCCTTCCTCCGCCATTCATCTGGAGGACTGTTTCGTGCCGGAAGCGAACCGGCTTGGCCCCGAAGGAGAAGGCTTCCTCCTGGTGATG
>DMKG01000173.1:0-2986 GCA_003454415.1 Alphaproteobacteria bacterium | reverse complement strand
CCATCGGCGATGACGGTCGCGGGTTCAAGGACGTGATGGAGGCGTTCAACAAGAGCCGCCCGATCATCGGCGCGCGCGGCGTCGGTCTGGCGCAGGGCGCGATCGATCTGGCCGTGGATTATGTGCGCGAACGCAAGGCCTTTGGCCAGTCAGTTTCCGAGTTCCAGGGGGTGCAATGGATGCTCGCGGACATGGCGATGCAGACCGAGGCGGCGCGGCATCTGGTTTACAAGGCGGCCGCGGTGGTGGATGGCGGCGCCACGGGCAAGGAGCTTGCCCCCATCGCCGCCATGGCGAAGTGCTTTGCCACAGATGTGGCGATGAAGGTGGCCACCGACGCGCTGCAACTGTTCGGCTCTGCGGGCATTTCCACGGACAACCGGATCGAGCAGTATTTCCGCGACGCCAAGGTGCTGCAAATCATCGAAGGCACCAATCAGATACAGCGCAACATCATCGGCAAGCATGTGGTGAACACCTATTGAGGCAATAGAAAAATAAAAAGGGAGGGGGAGGCATGTCCACACCGTCACGGGAAGAACTGATCGCAAGAGCGCAGGCCATGATCCCGATGCTGCGCGAACGTGGGCAGGAAGCGGAAAAACTGCGCCGCTGCCCCGACGCCACCATGCAGGCGTTTCGCGAGGCGGGGTTTTTCAAGATCCTTCATCCCAAAAAATATGGCGGGTATGAAATGCCGCCATCGGTTTTTTTTGAAGTCTGCCTTGAGATCGCCCGGGGGTGCGGTTCGGCGGCGTGGGTGCTGGGCATTGTCGGGGTGCATAACTGGCAATTGCCGTTGTTCGATCCGCGCGCAGCGGAAGACGTGTGGAAGGATGACCCTGACGTCCTGATTTCGTCCTCCTATGCGCCGACAGGCAAGGCTGAACCCGCGCCCGGCGGCTACCGGGTCAGCGGGCGGTGGTCTTTTTCCACCGGCTGCGACCATTGCAAATGGGTGTTTCTGGGGGCGGGCGTCACCCGTTCCGGCGGCGGCAGGGATCTGCTGACCTTTCTCATCCCGATCGGGGATTACCGCATCGATGACAACTGGTTCGTGACGGGGCTGTCAGGATCCGGCAGCAAGGACATCGTGGTGGAGGGCGCCTTTGTTCCCCATTACCGCACCCATTCCATGGTGGACGCTTTCCGTATCTGTAACCCGGGAGGGGAGGCCTTTCCGGCGCCCCTATACAAATATCCTTTCGGCCAGGTATTCGCCAACGCCCTTGCCGCTCCGCCTATTGGCGCCGCCATGGGCATGGTCGAAGTCTTCTGTGAACAGACGAAAACCCGTAACAATGCGCTGGGCGTGATTGCTGGAGGGGGAAGTTACACCAAGGATCCTTCCATGCAGATGCGCGTGGCCGAAGCCGATTCCATGGCGCGCGGGGCGCATTTGCGCCTGCTGGATAATTTCAGCCAGATGGCGGCCATCATCGCCCGGGGGGGTGAATTGCCGCTGGATCTGCGCGCCCGGGCGCGCTGGGACGCGGCCTATTCTTCCGTTGTGGGCATGCGCGCCGCGGACATGATCATGGAGGCGGCGGGCGGCAGGGCGTTACAGACCAGCAATTATCTTCAGAGGACCTTCCGTGATGTGCACGCCATGCGCGCCCATGGGGCGAATACGCCTGAACCCCCAGGCCGGAATTTTGGCGGCATGCGGCTGGGACTGGACAATGTGGAGCTCTTTCTCTGAGGCTGGAGAGAGAAAATGGGAGAAGTGACCGGCATCGCCCTTCGCGCGCGGCCGCGTGCGCCAATGCAACAACTCGATCAGACTGAAATTACCCTAGCGGCTGGACTGACCGGTGATTTTCGCGGAGCCGTCCCCGGGCGTCAGGTTACCGTTCTGTCGGAAGAGGGCTGGCTGGCGGCCTGCGCGGAACTGGGGGAGGAATTGCCCTGGGTGACGCGACGGGCCAATCTGCTGTTGCGCGGGGTCGAGCTCAAGGGGCGCATCGGCGGCCGGTTGCGGGTGGGCGATGCGCTGCTGATCATCACGGATGAATGCGAGCCGTGCAGCGTCATGGAAAGGGCGCGCGGCGGGTTGCGCCGGGCGCTGCTCTCCGGGTGGCGTGGAGGCGCCACTTGCCGGGTGGCAAGGGGTGGTCTGGTAAGGCTGGGGGATGCGGCGGAACTGTTCTGAACCGGGCAACAATTGCCGTCCCGCCTCTCCCTTCCTGGGATTGTGATCCATCTTGAAAAAGAATCACGTGTTTTCAATTATTTATATTGTGACCTGAAAAAGACGGCCTGGCATATGGCTTGCGTTGCAAGGGGGTGGTTTCCAGGAAGGGATACAGGCAGATGATTACCACCGGAGATTTACTGCTTACCGCGAAATATCTTGTCGCCCGCCATGGCGCGGCGGCGGCGCTCGCCTTTGCCGCCAGGGGCCTGCAGGCAATGACGTTAAGCCGGCAAAATCAGCTGATCGCCGACTGGGCGGCGTTACATTCACTGATCGAAGACGCCGCGAACGGAAGACTGGCGGAAAAGGCGCCTGCGATACATTAGCGGCGGTTCCGCAAATTTCTTTTATTGGGTCTTGCGGATGTTCTGGGGTTCACTTCGAATTTCGGTCTTTCGGCTTTCCGGACATCCGCCAGCCAATACTTGCGCAAAACCCCCGCGCCGTCCACAATGCGGCTAACCGATAACCGCATCACGGGCAAGGAGCGATAAGATGGCGTTGGATTCACATGTGGCGGGTTTGCTTGCGCAACTGGCGGCCAATCCGGATGCAAAGGGCCTTGCGGATGTCCCGCCCGAAGCGGGGCGCGGCATGTTTCACGCGATGGCGGCGATGTTCGATGTGAAGGACGCGCCCATCGGCAAGGTGGAAAACCGTAAGATCCCTGGCCCTGCGGGAGAGATTCCTGTCCGCATATATACGCCTGTTGCGGCGGGGACGGAGCCCTTGCCCTGCCTGGTCTATTATCATGGCGGAGGCTGGGTGATCGGCGATCTGGAAACCCAT
>DMKG01000209.1:3632-3823 GCA_003454415.1 Alphaproteobacteria bacterium | reverse complement strand
CTTGCGGTGGAGAACCGCACGCTGAACCTGTAGCTTCCTTTCGCAACACGCACGGCTTGCGTTGCGCTGAATCGTCCTTAAGATGTAGCAGTCGCTGCAACGGGGGAGGCGCGCATGGCCAAAAAAATCATGATCTGCTTCGATGGAACCAACAATGAACCATCCGATGCGATGCAGAAAACCAGTCCTTT
>DMKG01000209.1:3175-3351 GCA_003454415.1 Alphaproteobacteria bacterium | reverse complement strand
AAACGGAACAAGGTGAAGGACTGCAGTATTTCCAATGTTCTGAAACTGCATCTGATGTTTGGCGGCAATCTCAAGAACACGCTGAAATCGCCGCAGCAGCAGAGTTTCTATTATCCTGGCGTCGGCACCTATCGCGGTAAGTTATGGGAACTTTTCAACGCGGCCCTGGCTTTGCC
>DMKG01000209.1:2703-2895 GCA_003454415.1 Alphaproteobacteria bacterium | reverse complement strand
GCGGGGGACATCACCACGATCATACGGGCGGCCCGCAAGGATCTGAAAAAAACCTACGAACCAGGGGATCAGATCTTCATCTTCGGTTTCAGCCGGGGCGCCGCCATCGCCCGGCGTTTTGCGTCGCTTCTGGTCAAGGAGCCCAAGAAGTATTTCAAAACGCCGCCGGAGCAGGATTCCCGGCCCGTCCGG
>DMKG01000209.1:391-2509 GCA_003454415.1 Alphaproteobacteria bacterium | reverse complement strand
CGAGCAGGATTCCCGGCCCGTACGGTTCCTGGGGGTCTTCGACACCGTCGCCTCTATCGGTTCGCCCAATCTTTCAGATGATGAAATGCCGGCATTCGATGTGGTTTTTCAGGGCGGGTACACCATTTCTCCGGCCATCGCCGAGGCGCTGCATCTTGTCTCCATCGACGAAAACCGCAAGGCCTTCAAACCCACCTTGATGAACCACGACGGCAGGGTGACGGAGGTCTGGTTCCCGGGGGTGCATTCCGATATTGGCGGCGGATACTGGAAGGATTCCCTTTCGGATGTCAGCCTTGAATTCATGCTGCGCTATCTCCGGCGCCTCGATGCATCCATCAGAATCCTGAAATCTGAAGAAATCGATTACCGGCGGCTGTCGCCAGACGACCCGAACATTCTCATCGAAGAAGATGATCTGAAGATGAATCCCTCCATCCAGGGCACGCTGCACACCCATGAACGCAGTGGCCTTGTTGCGGAAGTGACGCTCTGCAATCGCGTCATCAAGGTGCTGAAGAACGACAAGCCGGCGCCAAACGCGTCTCCTCTGGTCATTGCCGATATCGCCCGCCGGGTCATGGATGCAGCCTACGCTCCTGCTCCCCTGCGCAGGATCGCCCACCGTCTTATCAGCATGGATGGCCTGATCCAGAAGGACGACAGGGGCAAGGACAAAATCTTCACCGGCACGCGCAATTATTTCTGAACGCGCGCGCGCGGATGAGCGCCCCTGTAAACGTCCAGCATACGGGCCGCGTCCACCTCGGTATAGCGCTGGGTGGTGGAGAGGCTCGCATGGCCCAGCAGTTCCTGAATGGTGCGCAGATCGCCCCCTGCTGACAGCAGATGGGTTGCGAAACTGTGGCGCAGCGCATGGGGCGTCGCGCTGCCGGCCAGATTAAGAGCGCCGCGCAGTCTTTCCATGCAGAGCTGCACCAGCCGCGCATTCAGCCGTTTGCCCTGCGCCCCCACGAACAGGGGGTCGCCCCCGGTCAGTTTGTAGGGACATTGGGCGAGATATTCCTGCACCGCCTCCTTCACGATGGGCAGGACGGGCGCCCTTCGCTCCTTGCCGCCCTTGCCTTTGATCTGCAACGCGTCGCCGAAGGGGAACGCGCTGCGGTTCAATCCCAGGGCCTCTGAAACCCGCAGGCCGCAGCCATAAATAAGGGTCAGCACCGCCACATCCCGCGCGCCGATCCATGGCTTGGCGGCGATCCCGCCTGCTTCCTGCACCGTTTCAAGCGCCTGCGGCACGCTCAGGGGTTTGGGTGTAGCATGGGGCAGCCTCGGGCCACGCAATTGCGCAATGGCGGCGTTCTTGACGCCGGCGGCCTTGTCCAGATAGCGGAAAAAGCTGCGGATTGCGGCGATCTCCCGCGCCAGTGAGGTTGAAGCAAGGCCTTCCGAGCGCCGGTGCGCGAGATAGCTGCGGAAATCCGCCAGCCGCAATTCCTGCAAATCGTTCAGATCCGCGGGCGCGCCCAGATGCTCCCGCAGGAAGGCGAGAAAAACCCTTACATCACGTTCATAGGCCTGCGTGCTGTGGACGCTGAACCGGCGCCCATGGGTTAAATCCCGCAGCCACTCGGTATAACATCTGGCGGGCCCTATGGCGCATGGGGGTGAGGCGCTGGTCAGCAGGACAGGCTGCCCGTCTTCCTGATCGCAAAAATCCGCCCTTTTTACCAATCCATCACCGTGAATTCAGGCTCCTGGCCTCAGACGATTTTCTGCCCGCTTTTCTTCCAGTCGTCCAGGAAGGCGGCAATGCCCGCATCGGTCAGCGGATGGCGCACCAGCTGGCGCAGCACATTGGGGGGAATGGTGCACACATCCGCCCCCAGCCGCGCCGACTGCAGCACATGGGCGGGGTGGCGCACGCTCGCCACCAGAATATCGGTTTCCAGATCGGGATAATTGTCATAAATCTCACGGATATCGGAGATCAGATCCATGCCGTCCTGGCTGATGTCGTCCAGCCGTCCGACAAAGGGCGAGACGAAGGCCGCCCCGGCCTTCGCCGCCAGCAGCGCCTGGTTGGCGGAAAAGCACAGGGTGACATTCACCATCGTTCCCTCCTGGCTCAGCGCCCGGCAGGCCTTCAGCCCGTCG
>DMKG01000209.1:0-242 GCA_003454415.1 Alphaproteobacteria bacterium | reverse complement strand
CGGCAGGCCTTCAGCCCGTCCCAGGTCATCGGCACCTTGATGGCGATGTTTCTGGCGACCGCGCGCAGTTTTTCCGCCTCGCGCAGCATCCCCGGCGTATCGAGCGCCGTCACCTCGGCGCTGATGGGGCCTGGAACGATCGCGCTGATTTCACGCAGCGCCTCGATAAAATCGCGCCCCGCCTTGGCGACGAGGCTGGGATTGGTGGTCACTCCATCCACCATGCCGGTGGCGGCGAGATC
>DMKG01000072.1 GCA_003454415.1 Alphaproteobacteria bacterium | reverse complement strand
TTAACGGACCGTTGTCGCTGAAAAGGTTTCGAGACTTATCGCCATCATTCCTCCTGGCCGGAAGGGATGAGCCGCTTGACTCCCGCCGACAGGCGGTGGCGCCATTGCTCACGCCAGACGACGCCACGGTTCTGGACCCAGTTCATCTGAATGGCGCGGCGCTGTCCCTCATAGGGTTCGTGCCCGTGCCAGCTATGATCAGAGCGGCGGAAGGCCAACAGGGTTCCGCCATTGGGCGGCACTTCACAGACCATGTCATTAAGGTCATTCGGCCCGCGCAGCAGGCGCAGCCGCCCGCCTTCCTTTTCCCAGGCGGGATTCAGATACAGCAGGACAGTGATAATCTTGCTTTCGCTGTCGCAATGGATCTGCCCGTCAGCCGCACGGCAATATCCGCGCACTGTAAACATAGTGGGAAAGGCTGAAAGATCGAGGCCGAATTTCTGGGACATTACCGATTGAAATTCCGCTCCATTCAACTCCGCCAGCAATCTGGCGAAACCGCCATGCACATCAAGGCGGTCAGGCGGGTAGGAACCCGGCCCCGGCACTTGGGGAAAATCCCTGTTGACTTCGCCAAGCGACAGCGCGCCCAGAAAGCCCGTCACACACAGGTAAGGAAAGGGATCCTGCCGCAGAGGGGCCGCCTTCAATGCCTCAAAATCAAGCATGCGTCCGCAGCATCCCTAATGGTTTCGAATAATGAGTAAACGCCGCACGGCTCTGACCACCATGGCCGTATCATCAATTTCCGGCGGCGTCCATGATTCGAGCGGCAAAATTTCATCCGGAACGAAAGGGCGTACGGCGCCGCTTTCCCGCATCCCGGCATGAAAGGCCCTGAATTTTGCCGATCCTCCAGGCAGATCAAACACAAAGACCGGCTTGCCCGTGGCGGCGGCCTCACTGATCATGTTCACGGAATCGGCAGTGACAACCACTGCATCCGCAAGCCCAAGAAAACCGAAATAGGGGTTGGCGCCTTGTCCTTCCCAGAGGATATGCGGAACTTCTTTCAGACCTTGACGCAGCGCTGTGATATTCGCCTCCCCGGTGCGGCGCGAAGGCGTCACGGCAAAACTGCATCGCGCAACCGATGTCAGATGGCGCAACCCGGCGCACAACCTCTCTATCACTGAAGGATTCATGCGGTAGACCTTGTTGGGCCCCCCGATCAGCACCGCAAAAAGCGGCCGCGGCAAGTGCGCCAGCCCCGCGCGAAATTCTTCCGCAGCTTTATCCAGACGCGCCCGCGTCACGCGATGCAACGCGCCCGCTGTGCAGATGATATTGCCGCCATTCAACCCGTCATGCCGGGGCGCAACGATCAGATCGAACGCGCTTGAGGGAAAATGCGGATTTTGAATTTGCACAGCGACTGTCTTGTTGCTGATGCGCCGGATGGCGGCCGTTACCGCGACTGTCTTGCGTCCGGTGGCGATCAGCAGTTCCGGCCAGGGAGGGTCAAGGGCGTCGCCAGCAGGATCCAGACGCCGCAGCGGATTCCCCAACGCCCCCAGTCTTGGCGGCAGCCAGTTCCAGGGCGCGCGCACTCTGATGCGTTTCACAATAGGTCTCACGCCCAGCGCCTCTGCAAGTCCAAGACATTGATTTTCCATACCCGCATTGCCATCAGTCACAATCCAGCAGGCGGTTTGGGGGGGCGATAATGGCGTCTGGACGCTACTCATTGATTCTGGACAGGGTTCGATATGGGTTATCTAATTGCCGGATATTATAATAATAATACCCCATACATACATCCTAAGTCCCGGAATTCAGCAGCCATGCAAAGGGTAAAGCTAGACGAAATCGACCGCAAGATCCTGCACGAACTGCAAGCCAATGGAAGAATAACCAATATCCAACTGGCGTCCAGAGCAGGAATTTCGGCGCCGCCCTGTCTGCGCCGGGTCCGCGCACTGGAAGAAGCAGGCTTCATTCGCGGCTATCACGCGGACATCGATCCCCGCGCGCTGGGTTATGAGGTGACCGTATTCGTCATGGTTTCCCTACGAAGCCAGGCCGAGACGGATCTGGTCGCCTTTGAGCGGATGGTCGCCGGCTGGCCTGTCGTGCGGGAATGTCATATGCTGAACGGAGAGATCGATTTTATCCTGAAATGCGTGGCGCATGACCTTACCGAATTTCAGAATTTCCTGACGAACAAACTGACCCCGGCGCCCAATGTGGCCAGCGTAAAGACCTCGCTCACCATCCGCATCTCCAAGCAGGAGCCAGGCGCTCCTATACCGCTTTGACAGCGCGCTCCTGTAGCTGCGGGCATGACAGGGAATGGGGAACCGGCAGGCGCTGCTTCGAAAGCTCCTTGAAAGAATATTGGTTGCGCCACAGGTAGGTTGCATCCACGTGAATATCCGCCACCAGGGCGCCCAAAAGCATATCAACCCTTTGTCCATCCGTCGATAATGGCAGAATCAGGCGCTGATAACGCAAATGCGCCTTGTCGCCAGGGCGCATGATTGCCTTCGGATAGGGTTTTTCCGTAAGCCTTAATTCATGAATGCTCATGATTGCGCTGCGTTGCTCCGCAGCTTCGAGAAAATCGCGGCCGATCACGAAATCCAGCCAGTTCCTGTCAAATCCGCCTATGGGACAGCCCGTCAGATCAACTTCCAACACCCGGTCAATATGAGTGCCAGTCAAACGCAAATTGATCTCGGCGCCCGTTGCCGTTAATTTGCCCACATCGGCGAGCAGCAGAAACGGTAATAACTCTTTTATATCCGCCGGAATGATATCCGCGCGCGAAGGCAGTCTGTCTTCCATACACATGGAACGCCAGTAGGTGAAAACTTGAGTAATGATTTTGTTTTGATCCAAAATATTACCTCCCATGTAAAAGGAGGTAAGAAGCATTCTGAGGTTTTCAATAAGTAGAAATACCCAATAATATCATAATTTTTTGCCCAAATTTTGACACAATCTTTTAAACATTACGTATAGATTAAAGATGATTAATTTAATTTAGATATATTTAGCTTGTTGTTGGCAAAATCATGGTTAAAACTGGCGAAAAAAAGGATAATTATCTGTCTACTCCAAGGGCCTGGCAGCGTATGCTGAGCGGGCGCCGACTAGATCTACTTGATCCGTCCCCGCTGGATGTCGAAATCGAAGACATTGCACATGGTTTATCCAGAGTCGCGCGATGGAATGGCCAGACCCGCGGCGTCTGGCCCTTCAGTGTGGCCCAGCACTCGCTTCTGGTTGTATCGCTTTATGAATGCGCGCAACCCCGCGCCGGGAACCGCTGGCGCCTGGCGGCGTTACTGCACGATGCGGCGGAATATGTGGTTGGCGATCTGATCAGCCCGTTCAAGGCCGCTGCCGGCACGGATTACAAAAGCATGGAGCTCAGGCTGGACCGCGCCATCCGTCTTCGTTTCGGATTGCCCGCGCTCCTGCCCGCTGGCGTCGCAGCGGACATCAAACGCGCTGACCGCGCCAGCGCCTATTTCGAAGCTGTTCACCTGGCGGGCTTTTCTCTGGAAGAGGCCGGAAAAATCTTTCAACGTCCCCGCAATCTCAGTTGCCCGGAAATCCGTCTGTTATCCCCGGCCCAAGCAAAGCGCGCGTTTCTGCGGCGCTTCAATGCGCTGGCTACGCAAAGAGCCCCCTGATGCTTTATATCTGCCCCCTAAGCCAGCTATATTCCGCAATCGACAGGCATTCTCCGTCGCATCTGGTTTCGCTTCTGGATCCCCATTCCATGATTGACACGCCACGAGTGTTGAAAAGCGAGCGCCACCTTCGGCTGTCCATTAACGATATCACCACCCCGCGTGAGGGCCTGACCGTTCCGGCGGAAGCGCATATCAGGGAATTGCTGACCTTTCTGGATAGCTGGGACCGGAACGCCCCTATGCTCATCCACTGCTGGGCGGGGATCAGCCGCTCAACCGCCGCAGCCTATATCGCGCTCTGTCATCTGAATGAGGTGGATGAATTCCAGGCCGCCCGGCTGCTGCGCGCCCGCGCCCGGCATGCGCAACCCAACAGGCTTCTGGTGGCGCTGGCGGACAAGCTGATGTCACGCCAGGGCCGCATGATCGAGGCGGTGGAGGAAATCGGGCCGGGGGTGTTTGACATGGAGGGCGCGCTTTTTTCCCTGCCCGCCAAATTATAGCAGGACTACAGTGGAGTCCCGAAAGCCCGCTTCCAAAGAACGTCCCAATGACATGGTCATTGACCTGAGCGCGGTGATCGTCGCCGTTACGGAGGACAGGCCGCTGGTACTGGTGCGCCATGGCCTGGCGCTCGATGCGGCGGAAGCACGGTCCATTGCGCGCGGGTTTGATGTCGCGGGCGAGGCCCTGCCCTCTGGCCCCTTTGACGCCGCCAACCACCGCACCCTGGACCGGGGCCTGCGTGAAACCGTTTCCGAAAGTATCGGCGTGACGCTGGGATATGTCGAACAGCTCTATACCTTTGGCGACAGAGGCCGTCATCCCCGCGAACGCGAAGGCGGGCCACGGGTGATTTCCGTGGGCTATCTCGCGCTCACCAAAGAAGCGCAGATGGCGGCCACGCAGAACACCGCCTGGCGGTCCTGGTATGATTATTTTCCGTGGGAGGACTGGCGGAACTCCCGTCCCGATTTTATTGATAAAGTCATTGCCCCTCTGCTCCGGCAATGGGTTGACAAGGCTACCTCCCGTAATGAAAAGAGGCAACGCCTTGACCGGGCGCGCCTCTGCTTTGCCCTGGACGAGACCGTCTGGGATGAGGAAATCGTCCTGGAGCGTTATGAGCTGCTGTATGAGGCGGGTCTCGCCGCCGAGGCGCAGCGTGAAATTACGGGCAGGCGGCAGGAACAAAGCATGCTCCCCTCCATGGGCAATCCCATGATGTCGGATCACCGCCGCATTCTCGCAACCGCCATGGGACGGTTGCGGGCAAAGCTGAAATACCGTCCGATCGTATTCGATCTAATGCCCGAAACATTCAGCCTGTTTCATCTGCAGCGCACGATCGAGGCCATTCTGGGCGAGCGGCTGCACAAACAGAATTTCCGCCGCCTGGTGGAACGCAGCGGCGTGGTGGAAAGCACCGGGGAAATCCAGATCCAGCCCCGCGGGCGCCCGGCTATATGTGAGCATAAAGCC
>DMKG01000093.1:4148-4337 GCA_003454415.1 Alphaproteobacteria bacterium | reverse complement strand
CGGACAGGCCACATGTTTCCAGTCAGGATGATGATCAAGAGGATTGCCCGGTTTGTCGAAACTCACGTCTTTGGGCAGGATCACGGGCAGGTCTCCGGCCGGCACAGGCACCACCCCGCAATCCTCGCAATGAATGACTGGAATGGGGCAACCCCAGTAGCGCTGACGCGAGACGCCCCAATCCCTTAA
>DMKG01000093.1:2711-3815 GCA_003454415.1 Alphaproteobacteria bacterium | reverse complement strand
CTCCAGGCGGGTGGCGGCGGTCTCCTTCGCCTGGACGATATCCAGCCCATTGAGAAAATCCGAATTGATGATGCGCCCGTTAAGATTATCCGTATACGCATCATTAACTATATTTATGTCGTCGGCTCCCGGGGGCGCCACGACCGGAGGAACGGGCAGGCCGTATTTCCGGGCGAAATCCAGATCGCGCTGATCATGGGCGGGACATCCGAAAATCGCCCCCGTTCCATATTCCATCAGCACGAAATTGGCTGCGTAAACCGGAAAGGTCTTGCCGGTGATAAATGGATGCCGCACCCGCAGGCCGGTGTCAAAACCCTGCTTTTCCGCCTTTTCCATGGCCTCGGCGGTCGCGCCGGAAATGCGGCATTGACGGATGAAGTCTTCAAGGGCGGAATTGGTTTCAGCCAGTTTCAGCGCCACCGGATGCTCCGGCGAAATGGCGCAGAAGCTCATGCCGAAAATCGTATCATGGCGGGTGGTGTAAACTTCGATTTCACCGTTGCCGGGCAGATTATCCGGCGCGTCCAGCAACTGAAAACGGATGCGCATGCCTTCGGAACGCCCGATCCAGTTGCTCTGCATGAGGCGGACCTTTTCAGGCCAGCGATGGAGGCCTTCCAGAGCGTTCAGCAATTCTTCAGTATACTGTGTTATCCTGAAAAACCACTGGGTCAGCTTGCGCTGCTCCACCAGCGCGCCGGATCGCCACCCCCTGCCGTCAATGACCTGTTCATTGGCCAGCACAGTCTGATCCACAGGGTCCCAGTTGACAGATGATTCCTTCCGGTAGACCAGACCCTGCTGCAGGAAGTCCAGGAACATGCGCTGTTCATGGCCGTAATATTCCGGATCGCAGGTGGCGAATTCACGCGTCCAGTCCAGCGAAAGCCCCATGGCTTTCAGTTGCGCCTTCATGACGGAGATGTTTTCATACGTCCAGACCGCCGGATGCACGCCCCGCTCGCGGGCGGCGTTTTCGGCTGGCATGCCGAAAGCGTCCCAACCCATGGGGTGCAGCACGTTATAGCCTCTCGCCCGCTTGTAGCGCGCGACGATATCCCCCATGGTGTAATTGCGTACATGCCCCATATGGATGCGCCC
>DMKG01000093.1:0-2381 GCA_003454415.1 Alphaproteobacteria bacterium | reverse complement strand
CGCCAGAAAAGCCTTATCGGCTTCCCAGCGGGATTGCCATTTGGTTTCTGATTCCCTCGGATTATAGCGCGGCATCATGGAATCCCGGGGCCTAACCTGCTTCACTGTCGATGCGTAACTGACGCGCCCGGGTCAGAATCGCATTTTCAACCCGTACGCCGGTTTCCGGGTTGCTGGGCGCATCCTGCCAGGCGCCGCTCGGGCCCTTTTCCTGACGGAAGACAGAAACCTTGACCCCGTCGGCGCGCAAGCGTTTATCCAGGATATAGATGGTCATCTTGAAACGCTCATTGGCATGCTGGGGGTTGATATACCAGTCGGTAATCAGAACGCCTCCAAAAGGATCGGCGGAAGACAAAGGCATGAAGGAGATCGTATCCAGGCTGGCGCGCCAGAGAAAGCTGTTCACCCCAATGCCGCCGCCTTCATCCTTGCTGCCGCCTCCCAGGCCAAACAGCCCTCCCGACCCAAACAGGGAATCGTTGTTCTTTTCACCGCTGGGCGCAGGATCCGTGCGCCTGCCAACCTTTTCGGGATAACGCGCTTCGCGTTCGAGGCCGCCGCAGCCGTTTAGCAGAAATATCCCGATAAGGGCCAGGGAAGCTGATGTAGTCCTGTATTTTCCCAGTGTCGTGGCTTTGTAGTCCGCTGCATTCGACATGTAATGATTTGATCCCTCTCGCGTCCGTATTGGCTGCTTTATAAAGATATGCCCCGGTCCCAGCAACCGGCGCAAGGCCGGTCATGAGCAATAAGACCAGACATGAGCAATAGCGGGCGTTGACGGCCGATGGGTTATCGGATTTTTCTCGGCCCAGCCTACTGTGGTTTTCCCCAGCGAATCCTTTTTTGGGCCTGCTCGTGGCTAATAAATGCTTATTTTTTCTGACTAAATTTTGGGCGCCCCGATTTTCTGTGACGTTCAGGCAACAGATCTGGCGATTCATCAGAACTGCGCGTCATCGCGGGGCTATGAGGCTTGACCTGCCTAATAGGGTTTGCAAGATAGAAAATCGAACAGCAGTTAAGCAAAGCTCTGCTTTATCGAGGGTTCATTCTTTGGGTGCGGAATGTTCCGGTTCATGGGAAGCCAGAAGGATAGCTGGCTGATTCGTCCGAACCGGGGCAAAGTCTGAACTCAACCAAACAAGAGGGTACACAGTATGAAAACGTTTCTTTATGGCACGACGGCGTTGGTGGCGTCGGGTATGATGGCGGGTACAGCCCTGGCGGCCGAGCCGATCTCTCTGAAGCTCAATGGCTTCTATTATGGGACCCTGGTCGTGCATGACGATGACGCGCCAGGCACTGGCGATTCGTCGGTAAAGCAGGACGTGGAAATTCAGGTCAATGGCTCGACGGTTCTGGATAACGGCGTGACGGTGGGTGTACAGGTTGAGTTCAAGGAACCCGTTGGCGGCAGCGGTCTTGGCAATGAAGAAGCCTATGCCTATATGGAAGGCGGCATGGGCCGCGGGGAAATCGGCTCCCATGACGGCGCGGCTTTCCTGATGTCCTATGCGGCGCCCTATGTGACCGACGCCCATGGCGTAGACACCCCTATTTTCTGGCATATCTCCCGCCTCAGCGCGCGGACTACCGCCCGCATCCACATGTCGGGCGACGCCAACAAGGTCACCTATTTCACCCCGCGCATGAGCGGTTTCCAGCTTGGCATGTCCTATACGCCCTCCAATGACAGCAATGGCGCGCGTTTGGGCGCAACTCCCCTTACACAGGGTCTTGGCTATGCGGATCCTGCGATCGGCACCGGTCAGCGCGGAGCGTTCGGCGTACGCGGCGACGCCAATGGCGGGATCGAGGACATCATCGAACTGGGCGCCAACTATGTTGGCGAATATTCCGGCCTCGGCATCAAACTGTCAGCTGGCTACGCCTGGGGCAACCATGAAGCCTTTGGTCTGACGGCTGCCGGAACCGGCGTGAGCAATCCGATCGCTGGCGATCCGGAAGAATGGCATCTGGGCGCCAATTTCACGTATCTCGGCTTCACTCTTGGCGGCGCCTATTTCGGCTCTGAAAATGTGATTCCGACCTTCTCGCCCACCCGCAGCTCGCGCGATGAGGAAGCCTGGAATATCGGCGTGACATATGCGAAGGGCCCCTGGCAGGTCGGCGCAGCCTGGATGGACTCTGAACAGGAAAGCGCAACCGGCGCCCCTGGCAAGAACGAGCTGAAGCTCGCCGATATTGGCGCGCAATACAAATTGGGCCCTGGGGTCGCCATTTCGGCCGATTTCACCTGGTCTGAAGATGAAATCCCCGTTGCGTTCAGCAGCCCGATTTCTCCCTCCAGCATCGAAGACAAGGCGCTTGCTCTGACCCTTATGCTGAGCTTCTGAAATCTGATATTCATTCCG
>DMKG01000163.1:3582-3769 GCA_003454415.1 Alphaproteobacteria bacterium | reverse complement strand
CATCCCCAGAGCCAGGGGAAGGGAGCTTTTTTCATCCCTTGCGCAACATTTTCAGAAACCGCTCCTCCAGGCGCGGATCGGTGCGGAAAGCGCCCGTCATCCGGCTGGTGATCATGTCCACATCCGGTTTATGCACGCCCCGCGTGGTCATGCATTCATGGCGCGCCTCGATCAGCACCGCGACGCC
>DMKG01000163.1:3180-3365 GCA_003454415.1 Alphaproteobacteria bacterium | reverse complement strand
CCTCGATCAGCACCGCGACGCCCACGGCCTGCAGCCCTTCATGGATGGCGTTGGCGATCTGGGCGGTCAGGGTTTCCTGGGTTTGCAGGCGCTTGGCGAAAACCTCCACCACCCGGGCGAGCTTGCTGATGCCCACGACCCTGCCGGAAGGAATATAGGCGATATGCGCCACGCCGATAATCGGC
>DMKG01000163.1:2685-2896 GCA_003454415.1 Alphaproteobacteria bacterium | reverse complement strand
CAATGGGATTCCATGCGAATATCACGCAGCATGATCCAGTCGTCGTAGCCTTCCACCTCCTCGAAGGTGCGCGACAGGAGCTCGACCGGATCCTCGTTATAACCGGAAAATAACTCCTCATAGGCGCGCGCCACGCGCGCCGGCGTGTCGATCAGCCCTTCGCGCGCCGGATTATCTCCAGCCCAGCGGATCAGGGTCTTGACCGCCGCCT
>DMKG01000163.1:2242-2513 GCA_003454415.1 Alphaproteobacteria bacterium | reverse complement strand
GCGTGTCGATCAGCCCTTCACGCGCCGGATTATCTCCGGCCCAGCGTATCAGGGTCTTGACCGCCGCCTCGGCTTCCGCCCGTGTCGGACGGCGTTCGGTTATGCGTCGTTTGGCTTTATCCTCAAAAACGGCAGTGACTTGGCCGGCCTTGTTTATAATGGCATCCATTGTCAACGTTTCACTCTCTTGCGTGTTTACCCCGGCTCGCGGCACGATGGATAACGGGGATTTGTCCATGAAGGCCCGTTTCGGGCCCGATGTGTACTCTCT
>DMKG01000163.1:0-1991 GCA_003454415.1 Alphaproteobacteria bacterium | reverse complement strand
GCTGGCGCGGCAGCCAGAAATGCCTGCTGTTGTGGTCCGGTCAAGTGTAACTCCCAAATCCGATCCGCGCAATCCTATCTCACTTTTCTTTGCGCAATGGAGATCCCCAGAGCTGCGGGCAAAGCCGCAAGTCCTGACAATTGCCTTTGTTTCCCGGCAGAATTTGCTTATATCTTCAACGAGATGAGCCCCAATACCCAAACCCTGGCCGGCGTACAGGCCGATCTGATCGATGAATTCCAGTTTTTCGATGACTGGATGGACCGCTATCAATACCTGATCGATATGGGCCGCAAGTTACCGGAATTCAAGGAAGAATGGCGGAACGACGCTAACCGGGTGCATGGCTGCCAAAGCCAGGTATGGTTACGCGCGGAAGGAGACGTCAACCGTCTGCATTTCGACGCCATCAGCGATTCCGCCATTGTTTCCGGCCTGATCGCCATACTTTTGCGGATTTACAACGATCGCTCGGCATCCGAAATCCTCATGACCCCGCCGGATTTCATCAGCGGGATCGGGCTGGACGCGCATCTGAGCCCTACCCGCTCCAATGGTCTGCACGCCATGCTGAAGGCGATAAAGGCCCATGCCGCACGTTTACTGGGCAAAACCGATGACAGTGAATGATCTCTATAACAAGGCGATTCTGTCTCTGGCGGGCAATATCACCCGTAGCGGCCGCCTGGAGAAGCCTGACGCGTCGGTTTTCCTGGACAGCCCCTTATGCGGCAGCCGGATCACCGTGGATATCCGCATGGAGGGGGAAAAGGTTACGGATTATGCGGCAGAGGTGAAAGCCTGCGCGCTGGGCCAGGCGGCCTCGGCGGTGATGGCCCGGCATGTGGTGGGACAAACCGCCGCCCAATTGCATGAAGTGGCTGAACAGATGCGCGCCATGCTGAAACACAAGGCGCCGCCCCCCGCAGGCGAATGGGGCGAACTGGAAGTCCTGCAACCGGTTACAGAATACAAAGCGCGGCATGGTTCGGTGATGCTGCCCTTCGAAGCCGTGGTGAAGGCGGTCGATGAGGTGCTGGCCCGCCGCGCCGAAGACTCCCGCCATGGCTAGACTCCTTCTGTTCCTGATCAGGGTGTATCAGTTGACCCTGTCGCCCTTTATTGGAAATTCCTGCCGGCATATTCCCACATGCTCGCATTATACGGCCGGGGCCATTCGCAGGTTCGGCGCATGGCGGGGCTTCTGGCTTGGGCTTTCACGGGTCTGCCGCTGCCATCCCTGGGGAAGCCAGGGGCTTGACCCGGTTCCAGAGAAGCTCGAAATGCGTTATGGAATTCTGAGCGCCTGGCGTTATGGCCGCTGGCGCGGATAGTTGACGGCATAAAAACTTTGCAGAGCGGAAAATGATCAAGATCACTCTTCCAGATGGCGCCGTGCGGGAATATGCGGCGCCAGTCAGCGGCGCCGGGCTTGCCGCCGACATATCGCGTTCCCTGGCGAAAAAGGCGGTGGCCCTTCGCGTCAATGACGTGGTGATGGATTTGTCCACTCTGCTGGAGACTGACTGCAGGGCCGCCATTCTGACGGCGGATGACCCGGCGGCGCTGGAGATATTGCGCCATGACTGCGCCCATGTGCTGGCGGAAGCGGTGAAGGAACTGTATCCCGAAACCCAGATCACCATCGGCCCGGTCATCGAGCATGGCTTCTTTTACGATTTCTCGCGCCCCACGCCCTTCAGCCTGGAGGATCTGGAAAAGATCGAGGCGCGCATGCGCGAAATCGTCGACCGTGACGAACCCATCACCCGTGAAGTGTGGGATCGGGACAAGGCGGTCGCGTTCTTCCGCTCGATCGGCGAGGAATACAAGGCGGAGATCATCGCCGCCATCCCAGCGAACGAGCCGGTCGCCATATACCGGCAGGGCGGCTGGCAGGATCTTTGCCGCGGCCCGCATCTGCCCAGCACGGGAAAACTGGGCAAGGCCTTCAAGCTGACCAAGCTGGCCGGCGCCTACTGGCGCGGCGA
>DMKG01000061.1 GCA_003454415.1 Alphaproteobacteria bacterium | reverse complement strand
ACAGGTCGTCAAGGCGCCGCTGCACCTCCTGCCGATAGGCTTCGGCCACCGACTTGACGACAATCCGCGAAACGGCCGCAGACAAGTCCTTGCGGAAGCCCGCTCTGCGTTCGGGCGTGTCCAGCGGCCGGTCGGCCAGGACCTGGGTCCAGAGCATGTCGACCAGCGGCTCCTTCCGGTCCAGTTCGGCACGGAACCCGGCGGCGCCCTTGGCCCGCACCAGCGAATCGGGGTCTTCGCCGCGCGGCATCCAGGCGAAGCGGAGCGACAGGCCGGGCTTCAGCAGCGGGATCGCCCGCTCCGCCGCTCGCGCGGCGGCGCGTTGGCCGGCATTGTCGCCGTCGAAGCACAGAATCGGCTCCTGCGCCATGCGCCAGAGCAGCTCGATCTGGTCTTCGGTCAGCGCGGTGCCCAGCGGCGCCACGGCATTGGCGATGCCGGCCTGCGCCAGGCCGATCACGTCCATGTAGCCTTCGACGACGATGATCTCGTTCTTCTCCCGCGCCACCTTCTGCGCGTGGCTGAGGCCATAGAGCACGCGCCCCTTGTGGAAGAGCGGCGTCTCCGGCGAGTTCAAATATTTCGGCTCGCCGTCGCCGATGATGCGGCCGCCAAAGGCGATCGCCTGACCGCGCCGATCGAGAATCGGGAACATCACCCGGCCGCGGAAGCGGTCGTACGAGTGGCCCCCGTCCTCGGGTTTGATCAGCAGCCCGGCTTCGACGGCGATGGCTTCTGGTATGCCCGCTTTATCCAGCGCCGCCTTCAGGCCATGGCGCGTGTCCGGCGCAAAGCCGAGGCGAAAGCGGCGCATGGTGTCGTCGCTGAGGCCCCGGCGCTTGAAATAGTCGAGGCCGTGCCGCCCCGAGCTGGCGCGCAATTGCTGCTCATAGAACTTGGCGGCGAACTCGACCGCGCCGCCCAGCGTCTGCTGCCGCTCCGCCCGCGCGCGCTCTTCCGGCGTTTCGCGCGGCACCTCCATGCCGGCTACGCCCGCCAGCCGCTCCACCGCCTGGGGAAATTCGAGACCCTCGGATCGCATCACGAAGCCGATCACGTCGCCATGGGCGCCGCAGCCGAAGCAGTGATAGAAGCCCTTGTCGTCATTGATGGTGAAAGAAGGGCTTTTCTCATTGCTGAAGGGGCTGAGCGCAACGAATTCACGTCCCCGGCGGGTGAGACGCAATTTGCGTCCGATCACCTCGGACAATTTCACCCGCGCCTTTAACTCTTCAATGAAATTACGGTCAAGCTGCATGGGATCCTGTCTTGCCGGCAGGTTCAAACCGGAAAGCGGTTACTGCAAAAATTCTTTGACGCAGGCGCTGGCTTCCTTGAAATCCATCTGCCCCGCATAGCGCTCCTTGAGCGTATTCATGACCCGGCCCATATCCTTCAACCCGGCGGCGTCCAGTTCCGAGATCACGGTTTTACACGCTGTTCGAATTTCTTCACCACCCATCTGCACGGGCAAAAACTGTTCAATGACCGCAATTTCAGCGCGCTCCTGCTCCGCCAGATCCCTGCGGCCAGCCTTTTCGTAGACTTCAGAGGATTCCTGACGCTGCCGGATCATCTTTTGCATGATCAGAAGAATGTCCTCATCGCCCAGCGTTTTGTCCTCTCCCCGCATGGCGATCTCCCGATCCTTCACTGCCGCCAGGATTAACCGTAAAGTCGAAACTTTGACGGTTTCCTTTGCCTTGAGCGCTTCTTTCAGGGCTGCGGAGAGTTTACTGCGCATCAAGTGATCCTTTGGGGCAATGAAGGGTGAGTCTAGAACAAAGCTGCGCAGTAATGCAATCGTCGCGCGCCCGTGAGCCATTTCAGGAATGGGGGGAGCGGCCTATCAGAAAGTTTGACGGCACAAGCGGTTTTGATTATTGTCCCGCAACTTTTACACCCGATATCCCCTTCTCGAGTCCGAGGCAACGCCCACCGTTCGCCCAGGAGTTCCGCATGCCGCCCACACATATCTCTTCCCCTGAACCCTGGCGCACAGGTTCAGAAGCCTTTGCCACGGCAGCCATTGTGCTGGCGGATGGAACCGTATTCTATGGGAATGGAATTGGCGCCGCGGGCGAGGCGGTGGGCGAGATCTGCTTCAACACCGCCATGACCGGGTATCAGGAAATTCTGACCGATCCTTCCTATGCCGGACAGATCGTCACTTTCACCTTTCCCCATATCGGCAATGTGGGCGTCAATCCGGAAGACGTGGAAACCGGCGCCGCCGTAGCCGAAGGTCTGATACTGCATGCCGGCATTACCGATCCTTCGAATTACCGCGCCTCAATGCATCTCGATACCTGGCTGAAGTCGCAAAATCTCATCGGCGTTTGCGGCGTCGACACCCGCGCGCTGACCGCGCGCATCCGTCAGCATGGAATGCCCAACGGAGTGATCTGCCACAGGCCGGACGGGAAATTCGACATCCCCGGGTTACGGGAAAAAGCCGCAAACTGGCCCGGGCTGGAAGGCATGGATCTGGCCATCCGGGTGAGCGGAAACCAAACCGCGACCTGGGATGAAACCCTCTGGCAGTGGGATAAAGGCTATGGCCGGCAAAACCAGCCCCGATTTCATGTGGTGGCCGTTGATTTTGGGGCGAAACGCAATATCCTGCGCTGCCTTGCCAGCACCGGATGCAGGATCACCCTGGTGCACGCAAAAACAACGGCGGAGGAAATCCTGGATTTGCAGCCGGACGGCGTCTTCCTCTCCAACGGGCCTGGCGACCCAGCCGCCACCGGGGAATATGCCGTTCCCATGATCCGCAAACTGGTCAATAGCGGGAAGCCGGTCTTCGGCATCTGCCTGGGGCACCAGATGCTGGCGCTCGCCCTGGGCGCGCGGACTGGAAAAATGCTTCAGGGACATCACGGCGCCAATCATCCCGTAAAGGATCTGACCACAGGGAAAGTGGAAATCACCAGCATGAATCATGGATTTACGGTGTTGCGGGACACCCTGCCCAAAGATGTGGCCGAAACCCATATCTCGCTGTTCGACGGCACCAATTGCGGCATTGCCCTCAGAGACAGACCGGTTTTTTCGGTGCAATTCCATCCAGAGGCCAGTCCCGGGCCGCAGGACAGCTTCTATCTGTTTGAGCGTTTCATCCAGTTGATGCAGGCCGCCAATGCCTAAGCGCACGGATATCAAATCCATCCTGCTGATCGGCGCTGGCCCCATTGTCATCGGACAGGCGTGCGAGTTCGATTATTCCGGCACCCAGGCCTGCAAGGCCCTGAAACAGGAAGGCTACCGGCTGATCCTGGTGAATTCCAATCCAGCGACGATCATGACGGATCCCGATCTGGCCGATGCGACTTATATCGAGCCGGTAACACCGGATATCGTTGCAAAAATCATCGAAAAGGAGCGGCCCGACGCCCTGCTGCCCACCATGGGCGGACAAACCGCCCTCAATACCGCGATCGCGCTTGCGGATATGGGAGTGCTCGAAAAATACGGCGTGGAACTGATCGGCGCCAGCCGCACAGCCATCGATATGGCTGAGGACCGGCTGAAATTTCGTGAAGCGATGACGCGCATCGGCCTCGCCACCCCCAGGTCCTTCATCGCCCATAACCGACAGGAAGCCCTGGATGGGCTGGAGCAGATCGGCCTGCCCGCCATCATCCGCCCTTCCTTTACGCTTGGGGGCACAGGCGGCGGCATTGCCTATAACCGGGAGGAATATCTCCAGATCGTCGAAGGCGGCATCGACGCCTCTCCCGTCAATGAGGTTCTGGTTGAGGAATCCGTTCTCGGCTGGAAAGAATTCGAGATGGAGGTGGTGCGCGACAGGGCGGATAACTGCATCATCATCTGCTCCATTGAAAATCTCGATCCCATGGGCGTGCATACCGGGGATTCCATCACCGTTGCGCCCGCCCTGACCCTGACCGACAAGGAATACCAGATCATGCGCAATGCATCGATCGCGGTATTGCGTGAAATTGGCGTCGAAACCGGCGGCTCCAATGTGCAGTTCGCCGTCAATCCGGAAAATGGCCGGCTGGTGGTCATTGAAATGAA
>DMKG01000138.1 GCA_003454415.1 Alphaproteobacteria bacterium | reverse complement strand
GCTCCGCATCAGCCCGCACGATCTCATCGAGGAAGGTCCGCTAATGGGGGCGGAACTCATTGGCGAAATCGGCCTGCAGGGCGCCTGCCGCGACCTGCCGCCACAGCCCTTCCGCCTGGCCGCGCCGGGGAGTGAAAATCGCGTGGTGCGGCTCGCCCGCGCCTGCGGCCCCTACCGTGAAGGCGAATATCTGATCTGCGCCCGCCTCGCCCCCGCGGATACTGATCGGGCGCTGGGGCGTGATTGTCTGGTGGAATTGCAGAACGGCCAGCGGAAGCTCTGCCGTCTCATCGCGCGTCGCAGAACCGGCCAATACACCCTTGCGGGCCTCGATTCCCCGGGCTGGGTGCTGGAAAATCAGTCCATCGCCTGGGCCGCGCCCGTCCAAACGCGGCTCGAATTCATCACATAATTATCTCCCTTTTTTCCCGCTTACATGCCAGCATATCGAAAACGGACAAAAAGGGAGAAACCATCATGCAGCTACAGGGGAAAACGATCGTCGTCACCGGCGCGGCCCAGGGCATCGGGCGCGCTTACGCCATTGGCATGGCGAAAGAGGGGGCGGCCATTGTCGCCATCGACCGGGACGATTGCGCCGAAACCGCCTCGCTGGTCCAGAAGGCGGGCGGTAAATGCCTTGCCCTCGTCGCCGATGTCACTGACATGAAAAGTCTGGAAGACATGGCGGGGCGGGCGAAAAGCGAATTCGGCGGCGTTCAGGCCATTGTCAACAATGCGGCGCTGTATGGCGCGCTGCGCGGCGGGCGTTTTGACAAGATCGAGGAAGCCCAGTGGGACGCCTGCATGGATGTGAACGTCAAGGGCATCTGGAACTGCTGCAGGGCGGTCGTGCCCCTGATGCGCGAGGCGGGTTACGGCAGCATCATCAATATCTCATCCCTTGCGGCCACTTACGGGGCGGCCTATGCGCTGCATTACGCCGTTTCAAAGGCGGCGGTGATCGGCATCACCAGAAGCCTCGCCCGTGAACTGGGGCGCGAGCATATCCGCGTCAACGCCATCGCCCCTTCCATGGTGCTGACCCCGGGCACGGAAAAGTTTTTTGGCGGAAGGCAGGACCAGGCGGCCAAGGCCATCGCCGCGGACCAGTCGATTCCGGAAAATCTGCATGCGGATGATCTGGTTGGAACGGCGATCTATCTTGCTTCCGACGCAAGCCGCTTCGTCACCGGCCAGACCATTCCCGTCGATGGCGGCACGGTGTTCCTGTAATCTCAGCCCGTGCGCCGTCTCAGTCTGCGGCGCAAATTCTGCGCGCGGGGGGTTTCCAGCCCGCGCGCCATGGCGCTCAGATGTCCTTCGGGATGCAGGAAAAGATAGGTCGGCGTCGCGTTGAATCGCTGGCCGATATGGTAGCCAAACCCCGCGAGAAAGTCTTCTATCCTCTGGCGGCCCGCCTCTTCCGCCGCCTCGACATACAGCAGCGGACGGTCATGGCGCAGGATGCCCGCCGCCCCGCGCAGCACGTCCAGCTCCATTCCCTCCACATCCACCTTCATCAGCACCACAGGTCCCGTGCGCGTGAGGTCATCCAGCCGACGGACCTCCACCTCGCCATGCGCGTCTTCACATAGCTGGTTCATACCCCAGTTGCCGGCGTCCCGCGTCCGCACATGGGCGCGGCCGGGCGCCGGTCCCGCGCCGCACAGATGCGCCTCCACACTGGCTTCAAGCCCGTTCAGCGCAATATTCCGGCACAGCACTTCGTAACTGCGCCGTGACGGCTCCAGGGCGAGGGTATGCAGACCCAGAATCCGGCTCATATAGACCGTGTGATTGCCGATATTCGCCCCTACGTCGATGGCGGTGGCGTTTTCCGGCAAAGCCGAAGCCCGCACCCGCTCTCTCATATCCGCGAGCATTTCCGGCTCATAGAAATCGCCGGAAAGCGCGATGCTCTTCTGGATGTGATCTTTGCGGTCGGGAAGATGAAGGAAAACCTCCTGGCCCTGATGGGTAAAGACGATCTGGTCCGCCTTCTTGCGGTTGGGCTCCGCCAGCAGCGCGTCGACGGCGGCGAATTGCAGGGGCGCGTCATAGCGCTCCCGCACATAGTCAACATATTGGCCGGGCCTTGCGCCGCAGATCAGCTCCACCGCCTCATCCACGGTGGAGAACAGGCATTCTCGCGGCCATAATTCATCCGCCCCCGGAAAATCATGAATGACGGGAAACGCCCCCGCCGCCATCGCTTCCCCGATATTCAGTCCGAAACTTTCATAGAGCGTGGTGCTGAGGAGCACGCCCTTGTCACGAAACCAGGCAGGCATATCATCGACATGGCCGTAAAATAAAAGATGTCCCGAAAGCCCTAATTTAGTTGCCATATGATTCAGATATCGAGTGAAGACAGGCTCAGTGATCGGGCCTGCGACATGCAGCCGGTAAGCTGGGTCAAGCGCTTTCAGTTTTGCCAGAATCTGTAAAAACATAGCCGGATTTTTCTTCAACTCCGCCCTGCCAACCCATGCGATATCAGTCATTATCTTTGGTGATGCATTGGCGAAGCGCGCACATTCAATGGCATTGTAAATGACCCGCACATCGGTCTGGCGCGTTATATCCGCACGGCGCGCNNCCCGCCAAGCCCCAGTCTCTGCATCATATGTTTGAGATAACGGGACATGCGCAAATCGATGGGATCGCCCGCAACATGCAGGCGGAAGGAGGGGTCACGCGCTTTCAGACGGCTGAGAATTTGCAGGAACAGCGCCGGATTTTTTTTCATTTCCAGCCGGCCTACCCAGGCGATCTCCGTCATCCGCTTCGCGCAGGAATTGGCGAAATGGGCGCAATCGATGGCGTT
>DMKG01000010.1:2589-2905 GCA_003454415.1 Alphaproteobacteria bacterium | reverse complement strand
AAGCCGCGTTTCAACTGCGCACGGTCGAACATGCCGAATGGCGCCTTGAAACTCCAATCCACATGCTTGAGCTCCACCCCCTCGCTGGCGGCGGCAGGCGTGGAGAGCGAGGCAAGGCTCACCCCAAACAGAAGAGGCAGCAGGCGAACGGCGCGTGATGCGCGGCGGCTGATGAAATGGTAACGCATGGATTTTCTCTCCACCCCTAGGGTTTGACCGGCGCCGGGCTATCCAGAACGGATTTTGATATGCTTTCCGGTAGCGGTTTCGGGGTTTCCACCAAGCCCAGAAGCGGCATGATGATCAGGAAATGGAT
>DMKG01000010.1:0-2303 GCA_003454415.1 Alphaproteobacteria bacterium | reverse complement strand
CGCACCTTCGATGTGTCGAGCCAGGGCAGCAGGAAGAGAATGAAAATGGCGGCCCCCATGGTGATGACCCCCATAAGCTTGTCCGGGATCGAGCGCAGAATGGCGTAGAACGGCAGCAAATACCATTCGGGAACGATATGGGCTGGCGTCGAAAGTCTGTTGGCTTCGATATAATTGTCCGGCTCCCCCAGCGCATTCGGCATGTAGAAGACGAACAATGCAAAGAACAGCATGAATACAACCACCGCGAAAGTGTCCTTTGCGGAGTAATAAGGGTGGAAGGGCACGGTGTCCTGCGGCCCCTTTACGTCGATGCCCATCGGGTTGTTGTTGCCCGGCACATGCAGCGCCCAGATATGCAGGACAACGACGCCAAAGATCAGGAACGGCACAAGATAATGCAGGCTGAAGAAACGGTTCAGCGTGGGATTGTCCACTGAAAAGCCGCCCCACAGCAGGGACAGGAGGTAATCTCCAACCAACGGAATCGCGCCAAAGAGATTGGTGATCACCGTGGCGCCCCAGAAACTCATCTGTCCCCAGACCAGCACGTAACCGAAGAACGCCGCCGCCATCATGAGCAGGTAGATCACGACGCCGAGAATCCAGATCATTTCGCGCGGCTCCTTGTAGGAGCCATAATACAGACCGCGGAACATATGGATATAAACCGCTATGAAGAACATCGAGGCGCCATTCGCATGGATGTAGCGGATCAGCCACCCATAATTGACGTCGCGCATGATGTGCTCGACACTGGAGAACGCCAGATCCACATGCGGCGTGTAATGCATGACCAGAACTATGCCGGTAATGATCTGGGTTACCAGGCAGAACATCAGAATCCCGCCAAAGGTCCACCAGTAGTTCAGATTGGCGGGCGTCGGAAAGGCGACAAAAGAGCCGTGAATGAAGCTGAGGATAGGAAGCCTGCGCTCCAGCCATTTTGCAGGCGCGCTTACGGGTTGATATTCGCTATGTCCGCTCATGGCCGCGCCCCTAACCTATTTTGATCTTGTTTTCATCGAGAAACACATATTCCGGAACCGCCAGATTCTGCGGGGCCGGACCTTTGCGGATACGGCCCGAGGTGTCGTAATGCGAACCGTGGCAGGGGCAGAACCAGCCCCCGAAATCCCCTTTCTGTCCCAGAGGCACGCACCCCAGATGGGTGCACACCCCCACCATTATCAGCCATTCCGGTTTCTGCACCCGGTCCGAATCGGACTGCGGGTCGATCAAGTCTCCCATCTCCACATTTTCCGCCGCGGCGATTTCTTCCGCCGTGCGATGGCGGATGAACACCGGCTTGCCCCGCCAGGTAACGGTAATGGCCCCACCTGCCGGAACGCTGGAAATGTCCACCTCGATAGAGGCCAGAGCCTTGACCGACGCGTCAGGGTTCAGTTGATCGATGAACGGCCAGGCAAGCGCGCCTGCGCCGACGGCGCCGACGGCGCCGGTTGCGATATAAAGAAAATCCCGTCTGGTGGGTTCTTCAGCGTTGCCTGCCGTCACGGATTACTTCCTTTTTACTTTTCCCGAGCGACGCAGTGCACGATATAAATGCGCATACGCCCCCCGGCGCAATCAAGATGATGGGGCCACTTTTCGCATTTGAGATTGTTCTTGTCCAGAGCCATTTCTAGTGGAGCGAATTTGACATTTGAGTCCCGATTGCGTAGAGGCCCGGTCTCAAATGTCAAATTCAACAGCTCTACTCGTTATTTATGCTTGCTGGCGGTCCTCATGGTTCTAACATTCATAAACAGGGCTGCTAAAACGGGATACGAATGTTAGAACCGGATCACCAGTTTAATTCATACAGGACGTTTGTTACGCCAGCATCTGCGCGCATTTTGCGCGCCCGGTTTTACGGAAATATATGCGCCTGACCCGCAAACCACTTTTTACCCAGGGATTGTAACCGGATAATGCTGAGACTGGCGCTATATCAGCCGGATATCCCCCAGAACACCGGGACCCTCTTGCGGCTGGGCGCCTGTCTTGGCGTGGCTGTGGATATCATCGAGCCCTGTGGTTTCGTCATGCATGACAAAGCCCTGCGCCGTGCGGGACTGGACTATCTGGAACTGGCCGCCATACATCGTCACGATTCGTGGACTGCGTTCCTCGTTGATCTGGATCAACGGCGGGGACGGCTGATTTTGTTAACCACCAGAGCGCCGCTGTCCTATACCGCTTTCCGGTTTCAGCCGGGCGACACCCTTCTGCTTGGAAGGGAAAGCGCCGGCGTTCCCGGGGAAGTGCATGCCCGCGCCGATGCGCGGCTGACCATTCCC
>DMKG01000115.1:1923-6802 GCA_003454415.1 Alphaproteobacteria bacterium | reverse complement strand
ATCGCGCGGCACAACATGAACTCCCGCGCCTTCGCCATTACCGGGCAGCGCATGGCGGATGAACTGAAGGCGGGGGCGCCTCCGGGGCCGGCTTCCTCCATGTTCAAATATTACGGAACCGAGCAAAACAAACGCAAATACGAGCTGTTGCTGCAAGCCATGGGCACTGCGGCGCTGGGCTGGGAAGGAGAGGGCTTTCAGGAGCACGAATTAGGCATTACCCGCGAATGGCTGCGCAGCAAGGGCAACTCCATAGAGGGCGGCACTTCCGAAGTGCAGCTTAATGTCATCGCCAAGAATGTCTTGCGCCTGCCGGATTGAAAAGCCCGCGCCAGCTACAGATACGAACGCATAATCAAGAACAGGGAAAAGACGCTATGCCATTGGTGTTGAACGAAGACCAGGCGCAACTCAAGGATGCGGCGCATGCTTTCATCCAGGACAAATCCCCGATTGCCGAATTCCGCAGACTGCGTGACAGTAACGACGCGGATGGTTTCGACCGGGGGTTGTGGAAGGAAATGGCCGCGCTCGGCTGGGCCGGTATACTCATCCCAGAAGAATTTGGCGGCTCCGGCTTCGGTTATACTGGCCTTGGAGTGGTGCTGGAAGAAGCGGGGCGCACCCTGCTGGCGTCTCCTCTAATCTCCACGGCGCTGATCGGCGCAAGCGCCGTGATGCTGGGAGGAACGGAAGTCCAGAAAAAGGAAATTCTTTCCGCCATCGCATCGGGGAGCAGGATCATGGCCCTGGCTCTTGAGGAAGGGCCGCGTCACGCTCCTTATGATATTGCCGTCAAGGCGGAAAAGACCGCAGACGGCTTCACGCTGAACGGCGCAAAAACATTCGTGCTGGATGGGCATGTGGCGGACCAGCTCATCGTTGCGGCGCGCACCTCGGGTAATCCGGGCGCGCGCGAGGGCATTACCCTGTTTCTGGTCGAGTCCAAACTGTCCGGCGTCAAGATCACCCGCACCCATATGGCCGACAGCCGTAATGCGGCGAATGTCGAATTCAGCAATGTGAAGCTGCCGGCCAGCTCGCTTCTGGGAACGATCGATCAGGGGGCGGATATTCTGGATCCGGTGCTGGACCGGGCGCGCATCTGCCTGGGCGCGGAAATGCTGGGCGGCGTCAGGGAGGCGTTCGAGCGCACGATCGAATATCTTAAAACCCGTCAGCAGTTCGGCGTCCTGATCGGCAGTTTTCAGGCGCTGAAACACCGGGCGGCGGAAATGTTCTGTGAAATCGAATTATCGGTCTCCGCCGTTCTGGACGGGCTGATGGCGATCGATGAAAACCGTAATGACGTGCCGCAAATGGCCAGTCTGGTGAAGGCGCGGCTGAACGACACCTATTTTCTGGTCAGCAATGAAGCGCTGCAGATGCATGGCGGCATTGGCATGACGGATGAGTTTGATATCGGCCTTTTCATGAAGCGCGCGCGCGTCGCCCAGGCAAGCTTCGGGGATTCGCCGTTTCACCGCAGCCGTTATGCAAGCCTGGAGGGTTATTAGCCGGACCAGCCGGATGGGTTGGCGTTCGCATGCTGCACCGGCATGCGCATGACAAGCCTTTGCAATCACAACATCATGGGTTGAGGGAAGAAAAATGGGAAGAGTTTCAGGAAAAATCGCCCTTGTCACCGGCGGCGGTTCGGGGATCGGCAAAGGCAGCGCCGAATTGCTGGCCAAAGAAGGCGCCAAAGTCGTGGTCACGGATATTGACGCCGCTGCGGCGAAGGATGTCGCCGATGGCATCAATCAATCGGGCGGCGTGGCCATGTCGCTGGCCCATGACGTGACCAGCGAGGCGCGCTGGGTCGAGGTGATCGCCGAAACCAAAAAGGCGTATGGCGGCCTGCAGGTTCTGTTCAACAATGCGGGCATCGCGCTTGGGGGGATGGCCTGGGAACAGTCGCTGGAAGACTGGCGCAAGCAGACCGCCGTGAACATTGACGGGGTGTTCCTGGGATGCAAGCATGGGATACCACTCATCCGCGATAGCGGCGGGGGCTCTATCATCATTACCTCATCCATTGCGGGTCTGCAGGGATCGCCGGGCCTGTCCGGCTATTGCGCCACCAAGGGCGCCGTGCGTCTGTACGCCAAGGCGGTCGCCATGGAATGCGCCCGCGCCGGGTTCAACATCCGGGTCAATACGGTGCATCCCGGCGTCATTGAAACGCCGATCTGGACCAAGATTCCCGGTAATGTGTTTGGCGGCAGCCGCAGCAACGCCATTGATCCCGCCGCATTCGCCGCCGCCACCACGCCGTTGAAACGCGCGGGCAAGCCCTCTGATATCGCCAATGGGGTGCTGTTTCTGGCGTCGGATGAATCGGCCTATATGACAGGCTCGGAACTGGTGATCGACGGCGGCGTCGTCGCGGGATAGCGCCTCAGGCAGGCATTCCGCCTCAGCCGCCGATGCGCACCAGAACGTGTTTCTTCTTGCCGGCGCTGAGTTTCACCATGCCGCCGGCGAAATCCACAGAGGTCAGCGCGGCCTGTTCGTCTTCCACCGGCTGGTCGTTGATTCTTACGCCGTGATTCTTGATCAGCCGCCTGGCTTCGCCGCCGCTGGCGCAAAGCCCAGCGCGGCGTAAAAGATCGAACACGGCCACGCCCGGCTCCAGTTCCGCGCGGGGGATGGATATTTCCGGCAGACCCGCCGCCATCGCGCCTTCCTCAAACGCTTGCCGCGCGGTTTCTGACGCGCCCAGCGCGGCTTCTTTCCCATGCGCCATGGCCGTGGCTTCGTTGGCGAGGATCTTTTTCGCCTCGTTCAATTCCTGGCCCTGCAATTTTTCCAGCCGGGCGATTTCCTCCAGCGGCAGTTCGGTGAACAGGCGCAGAAAACGGCCGACATCCGCATCCTCCACATTGCGCCAGTATTGCCAGTAGTCATAGACGCTGAGCATTTCGGCGTTCAGCCAGACCGCGCCACCTTCGGTCTTGCCCATCTTCTTGCCGGAAGCCATGGTCAGCAGCGGCGTCGTCAGGCCAAACACCTGCGCCCCTTCCACGCGGCGGCTCAGTTCCACCCCGTTGACGATATTGCCCCATTGATCGGCGCCCCCCATTTGCAGAAGGCAGTCATGCTTGCGGTAAAGCTCCAGAAAATCATAGGCCTGCAGCAGCATGTAATTGAACTCGAGAAAGCTTAAGGGCTGCTCCCGCTCCAGCCGCAGGCGAACGCTGTCGAAAGTCAACATACGGTTGATGGTGAAATGCAGGCCGTAATCGCGCAGAAATTCGATATAGTTTAGCTGGTCGAGCCAATCCGCATTGTTGACCAGAATGGCGCCCGTGGGCCCGCCGCCAAAGTCAATGAAGCGCTCGAAAACTTTCCGGATTCCTTCAATATTGGCGGCGATCTGGGCCTCCGTCAGCAGCGGGCGGGATTCATCCTTTCCCGTCGGATCAGGAATGCGCGTCGTGCCCCCGCCCAGAAGGACGATCGGCCTGTGGCCGCTTTTCTGCAGCAGCCGCAGCATCATGATGGAAATCAGGCTGCCTACATGCAGGCTGGGGGCGGTGCAGTCATATCCCACATAGGCGGTAAGGGGACGTTCCGCGGCCCGCGCGTCCAGGGCCGTCAGGTCCGTGCATTGATGCAGATAGCCGCGGGCCGTTATGAGATTCAGAAATTCGGATTTCGCTTGCATGGTGTGAACGGTTCTTGTCTCGCCTGCGCTTGATATGTAAAGCGGTTAAGCTGTAACAGCTTTATGTCCTTGGGAAAAGACGGGAGGAAGCGATGCGGCCGGTCATGGCGCTGGGTCTGATGAGTGGGACTTCCCTGGATGGCGTCGACGTGGCCATCCTGCATACCGATGGCGAGCGGGTTGACCGGTTTGGTCCCTGGCGGACCCAACCTTATGACGACGCCATGCGGGCGCGCTTGCGGGATGGCCTCAGACTGGCGGCGCAGCAGGGGGTTGCGGCGCGCCAGGCGCCGGAACTGGTTGATCTCGCCCGCGATGTTACCCGCCTGCACGGGCAGGCGGTGCAGGCCTTGCTCAGGCAGGAGGGAATCGCGCCGGAAGAAATAGCCGTCGCGGGGTTTCATGGACAGACCGTGCTGCACCGTCCGGAGCAGGGCCTGACCGTGCAGCTTGGCGATGGCGCCGCCCTTGCAGACCAGTTGGGGATCGATGTGGTGTATGATTTCCGCAGCGCTGACGTCGCGGCCGGGGGCCAGGGCGCGCCTTTGGCGCCACTATATCATCTGGGTCTTGCGCGCGGTCTGAAACAGGCTGCGTTTCCTGGGGGTGGGCCGGTCGCCGTGCTGAATATCGGCGGGATCGCCAATATCACCTGGATTGACGCGCGACGCGATCCTGCGGAAGGCGGCCTGCTCGCATTCGATACGGGGCCAGGGAATTGCCTGATCGATGATTGGTGTCTGCGAAAGACCGGCGCCGGCATGGACAAGGACGGCGTACTGGCGGCGCAGGGCCGGGCCGACGCCGCTGTCCTGCAGGCGCTGATGCATTCCGCAGATCTGCACGCGCCTCCGCCAAAAAGTTTCGACCGTCTGGACTTCGACCCCTCGCCAGTGGAGAAATTGACGGCCGAAGACGGGGCGGCGACACTGACCGCCTTTACCGCCGCCGCCATTGCAGCCTCGCGCGCGCATCTGCCCGCCGCCCCTGCCTGCTGGATCCTGTGCGGCGGCGGCAGGCGTAACCCGGTATTGCTGGAGATGCTGCGTCAGCAGCTTGGAGTTCGCGTCCTTACCGCGGAAGAGGCGGGATGGCGCGGCGACGCCATCGAGGCGGAAGCCTTTGCTTTCCTGGCGGTGCGCAGTCTCAGAGGTTTGCCGCTCAGCCTGCCGGCCACCACTGGCGCGCCGCGCCCGCTGACGGGGGGCA
>DMKG01000115.1:0-1716 GCA_003454415.1 Alphaproteobacteria bacterium | reverse complement strand
TGGGGGCGTTCTGGCCAGCAGGATGACGGGCTGACGCGCCGGGGGAAATCAGGCGCTCTGATTTCCTGTCAACAGCGTGTTTTGGCGCACCAGATAATCCGTTACGGCCCTTCCCAGTTCCGTCAGATGGGTCTCAAAAAAATGATTTGCCCCTTTGATCTTCATATGCTCGATGGCGATGTTTTTCTGGGAGGAGAGTTTTGCCACCAGCTTGTCAACGGATTCGGGGGGCACCACCTGATCCGCCGTGCCATGCGCAATGGCGCCGGAAACAGGGCAGGGGGCAAGAAAGGTAAAATCATAACTGTTTGCCGGCGGCGCCACGCTGATGAAACCGGAAATCTCCGGCCGCCGCATCAGCAACTGCATGGCGATCCAGGCGCCAAAGGAAAACCCTGCGATCCAGCATTGCGGCGCGTTTTCGTTAAGCTGTTGCAGCCAGTCAAGGGCCGAGGCGGCGTCCGATAACTCCCCCTGGCCGTGATCATATTCCCCCACACTGCGGCCGACGCCCCGGAAATTGAAGCGCAGCACAGAAAAATCCTGCCGCTGGAAGATCTGGCCAAGCATATGCACGACTTTATTCTGCATCGTGCCGCCATAAAGGGGATGGGGATGCAAAATCAGGGCAATCGGCGCCTCGGCCTTGCTGGAAGGATAATACCGCCCCTCGATACGCCCTGCGGGCCCATTAAAAAAGATTTCTGACAAGTCGGCTGTTTCCCTTGATCGCAGCTTTACCTGATCGTGTTAATCAGTTAATTATATCTGTATAATACTGATTAATCAATGAATTAGGATCGTCTCCCGGTCTAAAGTTGACTTTTTTGCTCAGGTGTTTATATTCATGGTGTCAACGGTCGCTTGTTGCTATTCCGGTTCGACTGGAGCGGTTCATATCACGAACCTGCCGGAAAATGGCAGAAAAATCCGTCATGCACGAACCTGATATCCTGGGCGAACCATCTATCTGAGAGGGCCAGTCACATGCGATTAAGCACCCGTGGAAGATATGCCGTCATGGCAATGGTGGACCTGGCGAGCGCTGGTGCGGAACGTCCCGTTACCTTGTCCGAAATCGCCACCCGTCAGGACATTTCCCTGTCCTATCTGGAACAGCTTTTCGCCAAGCTGCGCAAGGGTGGGGTAGTGCGTAGCGTGCGCGGTCCTGGCGGCGGGTATCAGCTTTCCGCTCCGATGGAGCAGATCCGTATCGCTGATATCATTCTCGCCGTGGATGAGCCGATTAAAACCACCCGATGCCAGTCCGGTTCGCCCAAAGGCTGCGCCAAACATCATAGCCGCTGCATGACTCACGATCTATGGGAAGAACTGGGCCGGCAGATCCACAATTATCTGAGTTCCGTGTCCCTGGGGGATGTGGTGCAGAAGCGCATTCTGGGCCGGTCCTATCTTCAGGACATGACGGCGACTCTTTCCGCCATGCCGGCGGCGCCGGCGGCCGAATAGTATTTCTGAGGGCGGTTATTGATGGCCAGCGCGATCACCTATCTGGATAACAACGCCACCGCGCCGGTGCGTCCCGAAGTCATTGGCGTGATGACAGGGGTGCTGAACGCCTGTGGCAATCCATCCAGCATTCATCGCGCCGGCCGCGCCGCGCGCAGCCGTCTGGAATCCGCGCGCGTCCATGTCGCGGCGCTTGCGGGCGCAAGGGCCAGCGAAGTCGTCTTCACCAGCGGCGGCACGGAGGCC
>DMKG01000307.1:9261-9386 GCA_003454415.1 Alphaproteobacteria bacterium | reverse complement strand
TGGACGTTTCTTTTGCTGCAATGCGGGATCGGTTTGCTGATCTTGCTGCAATTCAACCGGTTCGCCATCCTGCTGGGCCTGGCGTCGCTGGCGCCCGTCGCCATCTATCCATTCATGAAACGCAT
>DMKG01000307.1:8794-8934 GCA_003454415.1 Alphaproteobacteria bacterium | reverse complement strand
ACCTATTGGCCGCAACTCTTTCTTGGTATTGCGTTTAACTGGGGCGCTCTGCTCGGTTGGGCTGCGGTTGCGGGCGGGTTGGCCCTGCCCGCCATCCTGCTCTATCTGGGCGGCGTCTTCTGGACGCTGGGCTATGACAC
>DMKG01000307.1:362-8508 GCA_003454415.1 Alphaproteobacteria bacterium | reverse complement strand
GATGCGCTGATCGGCGTGAAATCCACGGCGCTGAAATTCGGGGCGCATGTAAGGGGCGCGGTCGCGGCGTTCTACTGTGCGGCGCTGGTCCTGTTCGCCGCGGCGGCCTGGTCTGCGGAAGTGGGAGCGTGGTTCTGGGCGGCCTTCGCCCCGGCGGCCGCGCATCTGGGCTGGCAGGCGCGCGCCCTTGAAATTGACAATCCGGACAGATGTCTGGCGGTTTTCAGGGCCAACCGGGAGTTCGGGCTGCTGATGTTTCTGGCGATCATTGTGGGCAAGGTCTGGTAAGAAGCCCATACAAATGGGGCGTTGCATGGTACATTGGGCTTGATAAACGGGACGTGGTATGGTACACATGACCGGTCGTGGCGATTTGGTTTGATATGATTAGATCATTTGAACACAAAGGACTTCGCCGGTTTTGGGAAACTGGTTCAACTTCAGAAATACAAAAGTCTCACGCGGTCAGGTTACGCCTTATCCTGCAGCGGTTAAATTCCGCCAGGGAGATTCGGGATATTAATTTTCATGACGCGCGCCTGCATCCTCTCAAGGGCGATATGAAGGGTTTGTGGTCTGTGACTGTAAGCGGGAATTGGCGCATCACCTTTGGGTTTGAAGATGGCGATGCATATATAGTCAATTATCTGGACTATCATTGAGGATATACTGGCATGACTTTGCGGCAATATAACCCTCCGCATCCAGGAGAAGTGCTTTGGGGGCTGGATATGCAGCCTGCAGGGCTTACTATCAATGCGGTTGCGGAGCGGTTGGGCGTAGACCGCAAAACCATTTCGCGGATTATCAACGGCCATGCCGGGATAACGGCGGAAATGTCGATTTTGCTGGGCAAAGCCTTTAACACCACGCCCGATTTATGGCTGACCATGCAACGAAATTTCGATCTTTGGCAGGCCGGGCAGCGCCTCGGGAAACGGGCGGACAAGGTAAAGCCGTTCGAGCACCGTTTGCAGCCTGATATCTAGCTGTAGGAGCCGCTGCGTGATCCACCCTGCCGACTATATTCCGGTGGAAGAAATCGCCAGACTGCGCCGCAGATCACAGTGGCGCTCCATCTGGATGATCCTGCACGCCTGGGGGGTTGTTTTCGCGGCGATGGCGATGTTTGTAGCCTGGCCAAACCCGTTGACCTTCCTTCTCGCTGTGATGCTGATCGGCGCGCGCCAGCTCGGCATGGCGATTCTGGTGCATGATGCGGCCCATGGCGCGCTGTTCCGGAACCGCAAACTGAACGACTGGGTCAGCGACTGGCTTCTGGCCTTTCCGGTGCTGACGGATACGAAGGCTTACCGCGCCTATCATCTGGAACATCACAAATATGTGCAGCAGCCGAAGGATCCGGATATTGGCCTGTCGGCGCCGTTCCCCATCACGAAATCGAGTTTCCGCCGCAAATTATGGCGCGACGTCACGGGCCGAACCGGCCTGAAACAGCGCCGTGCGCAAATTCGTGCGGCGATCGGCGCCCCCGGGCTGCCGTGGGGGGCGCGCCTTGCGCTGTTCCGCCAGAAAATGGGGGGTATGCTGATCGTCAATCTGCTGCTGTTCGGCGGATTGAGCGTCATCGGATATTGGTATCTCTATCCGCTGCTCTGGGTGGCGCCACTGCTCACCTATTACCAGGTGATCACCCGCATCCGTAACATCGCAGAACACGCCATGGTTCCGGATAATGACGATGATTTCCGCAACGCCCGCACGACCCATGCAAACTGGCTGATGCGGGCCTTCCTCGCTCCCTATTTCGTCAATTACCATCTGGAGCATCATCTGATGATGTTCGTGCCCTGTTACCGGCTGCCGCGCGTGCGCGAAGCCTTCCTCTCGAAGGGGTTGGGGCCCCGCATGGAATACCGGCCCGGCTATCGTTCCGTTCTCGGGCTGGCGGTTTCCAGGCCGGAGCCTGTCCTCATGGGCGATCTTTCCCGGCCGGCGGCGTAATGGGCGCGCGGGAGGCGTTGCGGGACCCGGAAAATTTCATCCGTGGCAATACGGTTCTGACTGCCCCGCCTCTCGTCCCGGAACTGCGGCTTCATGTGGCGGCCGAAATGCTGCCTATCTGGCAGATGACGGAAGAAGAAATGCAGCAGGCGGGCCTGCCGCCGCCTTTCTGGGCCTTCGCCTGGGCGGGGGGGCAGGCGCTGGCGCGGTATATTCTGGATCATCCTGAACATGTGGCGGGCAAAAACGTGCTGGATTTTGGCGCGGGTTCGGGAATTGTGGGTATCGCTGCGGCGCAGGCCGGGGCAGCGCGGGTATGCGCGGCGGAAATCGACCCGGTCGCCCTGGTTGCGATCGCCCTGAATGCGCAGGCCAATAACGTGGAGCTTACATGCCTTGAGGGCGATCTGACCGGAGAGCCTGGCGGCGCGTGGGAGGTCGTGCTGGCCGGTGACGTCTGTTATGAAGGGCCGGCGTCCCGGCGCATCATGGGCTGGCTGACGGATCTGAACCGTTCCGGCGCGCTGGTGCTGGTGGGGGATCCGGGCCGCACCTATTTTCCAAAAACAGGAATGGAAAAATTGATAAGTTATGCGGTGAAAACCACGACCGAACTGGAAGACACGGATTTGCGCAATACCAGTGTCTGGCGGCTGATGAGCTGAGCCTGCATCATGGCCTATGATTCACTGAGAGAGTTCATGGCCCGTCTCGAACGGGAAGGCAAACTGGTCCGCGTCAGCGCGCCGGTCTCGACCGTTCTGGAGATGACCGAGATTCAAACCCGTCTGCTGGCGGAAGGCGGGCCTGCCGTTCTGTTCGAAAATCCGGTGCTGGCGGATGGGGGAAAAAGCTCCATGCCGGTCCTGGTCAATCTGTTCGGTACGGTCGAGCGGGTGGCGATGGCGGTCACCATGGGTGATGCGGACCGCCGCAGCGGTGGCGATCTGCGGGATGTCGGCGAGACACTGGCTTTCCTGCGTCAGCCCCAGCCTCCGGAAGGCTGGCGCGAAGCGGCGGGTATGGCCCCATTGCTCCGCACCGTGATGAATATGCGCCCGAAAACGGTGCGCGGCGCGCCGGTGCATGAGGTGGTTCTGACCGGCGGAGACATCGATCTTGCGCGCCTTCCGGTGCAGACCTGCTGGCCCAATGAGCCGGCGCCGCTGATCACCTGGCCTCTGGTGGTGACCAAAGGACCGGGCGGCAGCGCCGAGGACAGTTACAATCTGGGCATTTACCGCATGCAGATTCTCGGGCGGAACCGCACTTTGATGCGCTGGCTGCGGCACAGGGGCGGAGCGCAGCATCACGCGCGCTGGGGCGCGGTGAGGCCGGAGCCCCTGCCCGCAGCGGCGGTGATCGGCGCCGATCCCGGCACGATCCTCGCGGCGGTGACGCCGGTACCCGATACGCTCAGTGAATATCAGTTCGCGGGTCTGCTGCGCGGCGGGCGGGTGGAGCTGGCTGAGTGCAAGACAGTGCCCCTGAAGGTTCCCGCAGAGGCGGAGATCGTTCTGGAAGGGCATGTGTCCCTGACGGATTACGGCGATGAGGGCCCCTATGGCGATCACACCGGCTATTACAATTCCGTCGAACCGTTTCCCGTCTTCACCGTAAGCGCCATCACCATGCGCCGCGATCCGGTCTATCTTTCCACTTTCACCGGACGCCCGCCGGACGAGCCAAGCATTCTGGGCGAAGCGCTGAACGAACTGTTCGTCCCGCTGCTCCGGCAGCAGTTTCCCGAGATCACTGATTTCTATCTGCCGCCCGAAGGCTGCTCCTACCGCATCGCCGTGGCGTCGATCCGCAAGGCCTATCCTGGCCACGCCAAACGCGTGATGATGGGGGTGTGGTCCTATCTGCGCCAGTTCATGTACACGAAATGGGTGATCGTGGTGGATGACGGCATCGATATCAGGGACTGGAAAGATGTGATGTGGGCGGTTTCCACCTGCATGGACCCTGTGCGCGACATCACTCTGATGGAGAACACCCCGATCGATTATCTGGATTTCGCAAGTCCTGAAAGTGGACTTGGCGGCAAGATCGGTCTGGACGCCACCGCCAAATGGCCCCCCGAAACCCGGCGGGAGTGGGGGACGCCCATCCGTATGACCGAGGAAGTGATTCGGACGGTTACGGAAAAATGGCCGCAACTGGGCCTGCCCGGCTCCGGCAAACCCATATGGAAATAAGTTCAGGAACCGGATAGCCTGTTAGCGCGATTGGGCGCGATAGAGACGTACTACACATCCATAGGGGGGAATCATGGAACAACTGGAACAGGTAGCTACGCAGATGGGGGAAACGGTCGCAGTGCTGAGCAATGGGATCATCCCCATTTCGACACTGTATATCGGTATCAACGTCCTGCTAAATCTGATCCTGGCCATACTGGTGGTGCGGGCCAGAGTGAAGACCGGAGTTGAAATCGGTGACGGAGGGAAGAATGAGCTTATCCAGGCGCAGCGCGTGCAGGGGAATAACGTCGAATATGTGCCGTTTGGCCTGCTGGTTCTGATTGCGGTGGAAATGGCGGCGGCGCCCGTCTGGATGGTGCACACACTTGGCGCAGGCTTAAGCGTTTCGCGTGCGGCCCACGCCTTTGGCCTGTCGCAATCCACCGGCCGCTCCGCCGGGCGCTTCCTTGGAACCCTCGGAACCTGGCTGGTGCTGCTGGTTGGCGGAATAGCGTGTATTTATTATGGGCTCAGGTGATTGCGTATAACCCAGTATCAGGCTGGGTTGGGGCAATTCACCGGTTGTTGAGTATAACGGTTTTTGCTTGCTTATGCTCCGTCAATGACGTATAAGAACCCGTGAGGCGGCGGGATGAGCCATATCGCTGAAACCCGCCATTACGCCGCCCGCGCCCGGAAGCTGCTGGATGAGAATGACAGGAAGGCGGTACGGGGCATTCTCAGGATTGATCCGCTACATGGCGCCATTATCCCTGGATCAGGCGGCGTGCGGAAGATGCGTTATGCCCTGCCTGGCCGGGGAAAGTCTGGCGGCGTCAGGATCATCCATTATTATAAAGCCTTGGATGACATGGTGTTTCTGCTGGATATATACGCTAAAAAGCAGAAGGAAAACCTGACCAGAGGGGAAATCAACGAGATCAAGAAACTGGTTGGCAGGCTATAGGAGGGTGTGATGGGCGATGTTTACAAGGGCGTCAAGGCAGGTCTGGAAGACGCCATAGCCGGGCGTTACACGGTTTATAAGGAAGAACCCGTAGATCTCAAAGTCCTCCGGCAACAGTTAAGCATGACGCAAGAGCAGTTTGCCCAACGCTTCGGGATCCCCCTTGCCTCATTAAGGAACTGGGAACAGAATCACCGGCTGCCCAGTGGCCCGATACGATCTTATCTGCGGGTCATTGAAAAGAATCCCAAGGCTGTGCTCAAAGCACTGATGAGCGCGTGATTTGAAAGACCGGTCAATTAGAACTGCGCTTTTTTCACGGGTAAGTAAGAATGTGTGGTCCGGCGCGGCGCCAGAGATTGGCGGGCGAAAGGGAGATGGAACACTTTTGCAATTCAAGGAGCTGACATGCCGGCAGTAAGCGCTTCCGCCCGGAAATATGATGAAGCCGAATTACGCAATCTCGCAGATGACGTCATCGCGCGGGTGAGAAAGGCGGGGGCGGACGCCGCCGATCTGCTGGTGGTGTCGGGCTCGTCCCTGTCCGCCTCCTGCCGGATGGGAGAGATCGAGGATATCGAACGTTCCGAGGGACAGGATCTCGGCCTGCGCGCCTTTATCGGCAAACGTCAGGCCATCGTTTCCTCCAGTGATCTGAACGGAGCCACCCTCGATCAGCTGATCGAGCGGGTGGTCGTCATGGCGAGACTGGCCCCCGAGGACGCCTATTGCGGCCTTGCGCCCGATGAAGTGCTGGCCCGGGAATATCCTGAACTGAATATTCACGATGCGACGGAGCCTGACATGCCCGCGCTGATTGATGCGGCGCGCCAGACGGAAAAGACGGCGCGTGCGGTCGAGGGCGTCACCAATTCCGAAGGGGCGAGCGCCGGATGTAGCCACAGCCGGATCGTCCTGGCTACGAGCAACGGCTTTTCAGGCAGTTACGCTTCTTCCTCTTTCAGTCTGTCCTGTTCTGTGCTGGCCGGGGAAGGCACGGCGATGCAGCGGGATTACGAATATTCCTCCGCACGGCATTACGCCGATCTATCGTCGCCGGAAGAGATTGGCCAGGTGGCGGCGCAGCGCGCGGTCAGCCGCCTTAACCCGCGCAAGATCAAAACCCAGCAGGCTCCCGTTATCTATGCCCCGCGCGTGTCGAACGGATTGCTGGGGCATCTCGCCGGGGCGATCTCCGGGGCGGCGGTTGCGCGCGGCGCGAGTTTTCTGAAAGACAGAATGGGCAAGGCGGTTTTCGCCAGCGGGATCACCGTGATCGACGATCCGCACCGTAAACGCGGCCTGCGTTCCAAACCTTTCGATGGGGAAGGGGCCGCCACCAGACCCTCACTGATCATCGAGGACGGCGTGCTGAAGACCTGGTTTCTCGACAGCGCATCGGCCCGGCAACTGGGTCTGCAAAGCACCGGCCATGCGTCGCGCGGGCCAGGCTCCACTCCGTCCCCTGCGCCCACCAACCTGTATATGCGCGCTGGCGTGATTTCCGCTGTGGACATGATAGCCAGCGTCAAGCGCGGGCTGTTCATCACCGAACTGATCGGTATGGGGGTCAATCCGTTGACCGGCGATTACAGCCGTGGCGCGGCTGGGTTCTGGATTGAAAATGGCGCCTTCGCCTATCCCGTCAGCGAAATCACCGTGGCGGGAAATCTGCTGGACATGTTCATGCACATGACCCCGGCGGATGACCTTTCCTTCCGCTATGGCATGGACGCCCCAAGCCTGATGATCGAGGGAATGACGATTGCCGGTGAGTGAACCCTTTGCCTCCGAACACCGTCTCAGCATCAGCGCCGCGCGCGAAGCAGGCGAACTTGTGATGAAATATTTTGGCGGGGATTACGCCAGATGGGACAAGGGCGGGAACAATCCGGTGACAGAGGCCGATCTGGCGGCTGACCGCCTGCTGCGTGACCGGCTCTCTTCGTTCGATCCGGAATATGGCTGGCTTTCTGAGGAAACAGAAGATGACAGCAGCAGGCGTTCCGCCCGCCGGTCCTGGGTTGTCGATCCGATCGACGGCACCCGCGCCTTCATTCGGGGCCAGCCCCATTTCGCCATCAGTATCGCTCTTGTAGAAGAGGCGCGGCCGGTTTGCGCGGTCGTGTTCAACCCTGCCACGAACGAATTGTTCGACGCCGTGGCGGAAGGTCCCGCGCGGCTTAACGGCGAGGTGATTACCGTAAGCGGAAAAAACGCGTTGCAGGATGCGCGGATACTGGCGTCGAAAGGAGTGTTCGAGCAGAAACGCTGGAAATCGCCCTGGCCGGTAATGCATGTGGAAGCCCGCAATTCCATTGCGTATAAAGGCGGCCTCATCGCGGCGGGGATCTTCGATGGCTGTCTGCTGTTTTCGGGCGCTTATGACTGGGATCTGGCGGCGGCGGACCTGATTGTCCGCGCGGCCGGGGGCTGCATGACCGATCATTCAGGCCAGCGCCTGCGCTTCAATCAGCAGGCGCCGCGTCAGAAAAACATGGTCGCCGCGGGGCCGGAACTGCACGCCCTGCTGCTGGAGCGGCTGTCATGGGGGTGAGCGGCCATCTTGCGGGCGCGCCGAAGCTTTTTACGCGCTTCTCGCTCTGGCTCGTCAATCTGCCCCGGGCCGCCAAGCTTACGATTTGCGTGATATTTGACGCCGCGCCGGTGCTGGCGATCAGCCTGGCGGGGGTATATGGCTATGAATTGCTGTGCCAGTGCGTCATCGGGGAGACGGTCCGCTACGCCGCTGCCATGGCGCTGGGGCTCGTGACGCTTGGGGTGTTTGTCCTCACCGGCCTGTACAGACCCATGCTGCGTTATCGCGATCCGCTGATCATTTTTCCGGTTCTGGTTTCCACGGCCTCTGCGGCGGGGCTGATAGCGCTGGGGGCTTCCGTATTCAGTCAATTGCCCCATATTCTTCCCATGACCGGTCTGTTATGGCTGGGGCTGGTGGGGCTGATGCTGGTATGGCGGGGCCCCCGGCGGGGGGGGGGGGATTTTTCGGGGGGGGGGGGGGGGGCGG
>DMKG01000307.1:0-158 GCA_003454415.1 Alphaproteobacteria bacterium | reverse complement strand
CTGGTCTGGCGGCTCACCGGCGGGGCGGTGCTGAATTTGACGGCGCGGCAGGGCGCGCCGGAGGCTTCCCAGGTGGCGATCTACGGCGCCGGCCGCGCGGGCGTGGCGCTGGCCGAAGCCATGGCGAAGGACGATACGCTGAACGTCGTCTGTTTCGT
>DMKG01000233.1:22442-23718 GCA_003454415.1 Alphaproteobacteria bacterium | reverse complement strand
TTTTTTATGGGTTTGCTGATGAAATCGTCGGCGCCCGCAAGTAGGCCTTCGACACGATCCGAGGGCTGATCAAGCGCGGTTATCATCACCACAGGAATATGATGAAGCCTGCTGTTCGCCTTAAGTTTGCGGCAGACGGTGAACCCATCCATTACGGGCATCATCACATCCAGAAGGATAATGTCCGGCATTTCGGCTTCTGCGATCTCCAGGGCCATCTGCCCATTCGTCGCTGTCAGGACATGATAATATTCCGCACTCAGCTTCGCTTCTAATAGCTTTACGTTTGCGGGTACATCGTCTACCACCAATACGCAGGCAGTCATTCGCCTCACCTGTTCAGTCTAGAAAGCGCCGTATAGTCGTTAAAAAATCAGATACGGAAATAGGTTTGGCGATATAAGCCTCGCAACCGCTGCCATTAATGCGGTCTTCATCCCCTTTCATGGCGAAGGCGGTAATCGCGATGACAGGAATATGTCGTATATTATCGTCTTCCTTGATCCACTTTGTTACTTCAAGCCCCGAAACGCCAGGCAATTGGATGTCCATCAAAATCAGATCCGGCTTGTGCTTTTGCGCCAATTCAAGCGCGTCCATCCCATCGGAAGTTGGTATGGTTTGATAACCATGAGCATTCAGCAAATCCAGAAATAATTTCATGTTTAGTTTGTTGTCTTCACAGACAAGTACTGTTTTTGACATGATAGTCACATCCAGATCTCTAATAATTACGGGCAGGACGATGCATGACGTAGGTAACCTTTGCAAACAGCTCTAGTTAACGAAGCACGGCATTGTTAACAATAGTTTAAATTATTACGTCTTTCATTTTGATCATTTTTCACCGACAGTATTACAGCGCGAAGGGTGAAATATTTCTTCCAACATTTCGAATTCAGTAATTGTCATGAAAAAGATTTTCCCCAACCGTTGATGGACATAATAAATTTATTCAAAGGATTTTCGTAGATACCTAGTTAATTTTTAATATAATAATGATGGTAAAGAGAGAAAATAATCTGGATTGGGCGGTGGCGCTGGGTTTGCAAGCTTTAGCCCATATCGTTTCCGAACCCGGGCTTTACGAAGAATTCTTTGAGTTGACCGGTTTTAGCCCTGCTGAATTGCGCCCCCCCAGAATTGAGCAGCGGGATTTTCTTTCTTCCGTGCTTGATTTTATTTTATTAACTGATACCCGTCTGCTGGATTTCTGCGCCGTAGCGGGAATCAACCCGTCTGAACCCTTACGCGCCCGGCGCTTGCTGGCGGGCGA
>DMKG01000233.1:21118-22270 GCA_003454415.1 Alphaproteobacteria bacterium | reverse complement strand
GGGAATCAACTCGTCTGAACCCTTACGCGCTCGGCGCTTGCTGGCGGGCGATTCGGGTCAGTTTTGATCTGGTAAAATATGGAGCCATTTGTCCACGACCAGCTAAGGAAGCTGAATCTCGATCCACATCGGCCCTTAATCGTTACCGACGCCGATGAAGTGCTGACCTATTTCATTTCCGGTCTGGAGCGTTTTTTATCACGCAATGGTTATTGGCTGGATCTGAAGAATTTCGCCATCACCGGCAATATCCGCAAACAGGGCAGCAATGAAGTCAGCTCCAGGGAGCAGGTGCAGGGTCTGCTGGCGGATTTCTTCATCACGGATACGGAATTGCTCGACCCGGTGGATGGGGCGGCTGACGCATTAAACGCGCTGGCCAGGCGGGCGCAGATCATTGTCCTGAGCAACGTGCCTCTGGAAGCGCAGGACGCGCGACAGCGGTGGTTGCGCAAGCATGGAATGGACTTTCCACTGGTCGCAAATGCCGGCTCCAAGGGATTACCCCTGCGCTATCTTTCCCAGCAGATTGTGGCGCCTATGTTTTTTCTGGATGACCTCCCCCCCCATATCGACGCCGTAGCGGAACACGCCAGTCAAGTATGGCGGCTGCATTTCATAGCGGATAAACGTCTGGCGTCGTTTGCCAGCCCGGCGCAGAATTCACACTTTCACACCAGCCACTGGCCGGATGCGCAGAATTTCATCGGCGGTAAACTGGAGGAATCCGGCTATTAACAGATCTGATAAATTCAGCAGTCTGGCAGCGTATAGGATTCGATCTGCTGCAGGGATGCGAACAGCGCGAATGCGCCGTAGTCAATGACCAGATCATTGCTGACGCCGTTATCATACAGGTGAAAAGCGATTTCAAATTCTGGCAGTCCCTCATTCTTGCCGGGGGCGAAATAGGACATTTGCACGGGCCACCAGGTGGCTTTACCAATCACCGCTTCGACTGATTTGATCGGCATTCGCGGCTTCGCTGCGGACCGGTTACGCCTGGAGGCCTCATTCGAAGTGCCTGCGCCAATGGAGGTGACGACCTGGTAATAATCTGCGTCCGAGGTTCCATCAAACACCTGACCGGATAATTGGCGCTTTCCCGCACGCGCCGCTTCCAATAATGCTTTCATATAACCGTTGGGGAAT
>DMKG01000233.1:19133-20917 GCA_003454415.1 Alphaproteobacteria bacterium | reverse complement strand
CTCCAATAATGCTTTCATGTAACCGTTGGGGAATAATATCTCAGCAGGCAGGGTAACCGTCTTCTCAACCGGCTTTCTCAGAATTGCGCGAACGGCTCCACTTGCGGCGTCGGCGTCGGTGTTTCCCTCATATTCCGCGATCAGATCATTATCAAGGCGCTGCCGCACCGAAAACTGATAACTGCGTCCATCAAGCGACTCCCAGGAAGAGGCAAATATGTCGCTAACCGATAGTTCATCAGATTCGTCAACCATTCGAGTGACCATCCGTTGTGAGGAGATATATCCTTCGCATGTTGTCTGCAAATCCGTCACCATCCGTCCGTCCACGCCCACAATCTGGCCGCGGCCCCGGTTAGGCGCCAAAGTCACCTTGTAAATGGCGCGATGCGGCAGCAATTCAGGATAGGCGGATCGGGCGCTCTCTGCTGTGGACGCCGGTTGTGACGGTCCTGCAAGGGCCAGGCCCCCAGCCAGCAGTATTCTTGACCAAAATTGCGTAAACCCGGATTTTTTCATCTAATACTTTCCCGGAATAATCTTGGTCACAGCCGACAGCCTGAATGCTTGCTGAGTCTGCAGCCCGCTGAAATCATCCATAGCAGAGTCAGGCGTGTCGTGAAATTAGGAAAAATGTCACTCCCTGCGGCAAATTTTTCCTGCTGACGGAGGGTTACGGCGATTTGCTGGCGTCTTCCTCTTTCCCCGTTACAAGTTTTGCGAGTTAACCCGTAACAGACCCCCCCTACAAAGAAACACGAAGAAAACCATATAATAAATTGATTTTTAAGTGTTTTTTTTAATTAAACCTGCCCAGGCAAGCGCTGAAACTTCCGGCGCGTCAGCTTCATTTGCTGAAATTGCCGGCTGGCATGCCCCCTGCTTGTAAATATCCACAAGTTTAGGCAACGACAGTAAAGGGGAGCGAAGCTGTAAGAAGGCTTCGTAAATACAGGAAATGAGCCATAAAATAGTAAGTTCGCATTCGGCGGATTCCATGCCCGGATTTCCATTGGGCGCAACGGAACAAATGCGGCGTCTGTGCGAAATTCATACATTCAAACAGCAGCCTGATTACAACAGCTTCATTGCCCAGGTTCTCAGTCTCGCCGCACAGGCGGAGCAGCGGATTGCCGAACAGGAGGCGCGTATCCAGCATCTGGAGTCCCTTTCCACCACAGATGAGCTTACAGGCCTGCTGAACCGCCGCGGATTCACGGAAGGTTTATGCCGAGTGCTGCAATCGGCGCGCCGTTATGATGAAGAGGGGGTTCTGGCCTTTATCGACCTGGATGGTTTCAAGGCCATAAACGACACCCATGGTCATGAAGCGGGCGATCTGATTCTGCGGCGGGTCAGTGAATTATTGCTGAGCAATGTGCGTAAGACCGATCTCGTTGCGCGTATTGGCGGAGATGAATTCGCCGTGATTTTCGTTCAGGCGGAGAAACTGATCGGCAGAAAACGCGCAGAAGTTTTGCGTCAACTCCTGAATGTCAGCACCGTTTCTTATGATGGCGCCATGGTTCCCGTGAGGGCCAGTCTTGGGTGCGCCGATTATTCGGTCTGGTCACAACCTGATGAACTCATACGCAAAGCGGATCGCGCCATGTATCGTGAAAAGCACAGGCGCGCGCAGAAACTCAGGCTGATAAGCCAAAATCAAGCCTGAGGGTTCGCTATAAATCGGGCATCTGCTGGGTTATGCAGTGAATCCCGCCGCCGCCCGCCACGATATCCAGCGCGGGCGTCTGTATGATCCGCCGCCCTGGAAAGGCGGCGGC
>DMKG01000233.1:6501-18851 GCA_003454415.1 Alphaproteobacteria bacterium | reverse complement strand
GCCACATAATAATTCACATAGGATAGCGTCAATCTCTTCCCATGCGCATCAAAGCGGGGTCCGGGCAAGGGCAGACGGATGATCTCGAAACGTCGCCCCGCCGCATCCGTTTCTTCCGCCAGTAATGCGTGATTATCCTTTGCAATCCTGAAATTCGCGTCTGCCGGATCTTCACACCCTTGCAAAATCAGTTTTCCAGGAGCTGCGAAACAGACGACATTATCAATATGCCCATCGGTTTCATCGCCGCTAAGTCCTTCATTCAGCCAGATGATCTTGCGCACCCCCAGAAACTCCCCGAGTATCCGCTCAATATCTGACTGGGCCATTCCCGGGTTGCGGTTGACATTCAGGAGGCACTGGCGGGTGGTAAGCAAAGTCCCTTCCCCATCCACATGAATGGCTCCGCCTTCGGCCACCATGGGCGCTTTCAGACAGGGCAGCCCGAGGTCCTCCAAAAGACTGGCGGCGAACGAGGCGTCCCGGTTATGGGGCTGATATTTTCCGCCCCATCCATTGAAGCGCCAGGCGACGCCAGACAGATGACCCCGGGCGTCACGCACAAAGCTCGGTCCGGTATCCCGCAGCCAGGAGTCATCGATGGCGTGATCCTTGACCTGCACCCCTGATCCGCATGCCTTTCGCACATCCGCCCTGTGTTCCGGACGGGCGACCATTGTGACCGGCTCGAAGCGGGCGATGGCATTGGCCACCGATGCATAAGCCGCCCGCGCCTTCTCCAGTTCTGCGGGGCTTCCCCACAGGCTTTCTCTGCAGGGCCAGGCCATCCAGCACCGCTGATGCCGTTCCCATTCCGCAGGCATGATAAAATCAGCCGGTGTCATGTGTAATCCTCTGAATGGGTGAAGCGGATTTGACATACGCTGCCCGCATCACCGCCTTACATGGGCAACAATCAAGCCCAAAAATCCTCCGGCTTTTTGTGCTTGCCAGTGGTCCATATGGTTCTAACATTCCCGAACTACAGCGAAAAACGGAATACGAATGTTAGAACGGGACCCTGAATGTGCAAAAATGCTAACATGTAATCCCGATGCCGGAGTCCGCACATGAGCCATAGCATAGATATTCGTATGAAAGAACTTGGGCTTATCCTGCCCTCACCCAGTCCGCCGGCCGCCAATTACACGCCCTACACTATTGCCGGTGGGCTGGTGTTCATCTCTGGTCAGGTGCCTCTTGGGACGAAAGGCATTGAATGGAGGGGCAAATGTGGCGCGGAATTCACGGTCGAACAGGGCCAGCAGGCGGCAAGGCTTTGTGCATTGAATCTTCTCGCGCAATTGCGTGAAGCCTGTGATGGGGATTTGAGCCGCGTCGTCCGTTGTCTGCGTATAGAAGGGTTTGTGAACGCCACCCCTGATTTCAAAGATCACCCCGCCGTCATCAATGGCGCGTCTGATCTCATTGCGGACGTGTTCGGCGAAAAGGGCGTTCATGCCCGTTTCGCAGTCGGCTGCAACAGTCTGCCTTTCGATTCGACGGTTGAAATCTCCGGAATTTTTGCAATTCTTTCTGCCTCAGCATGACAGACTGGCTGACCCGCACCCGCTACGCTCACCGGGGATTGTTTGAAAATACCGGTCCTGCTCCGGAAAATAGTCTGGCGGCGTTCAGGGCTGCGATACAGAACGGCTATGGCGTCGAACTGGACGTTCAGGCTGCCGCGGACGGCGCGCCAGTAGTGTTTCATGATTTCACCCTGAACCGCATGACCGGGGTGGAGGGAAAAACCGTAGAGAAGCCAGTGCGCGCCCTGAAGAAACTGAAATTGGGCAATAGTCAGGAAACCCCTCCCACCCTTGCGGAAACTCTGGAAGATGTCGGCGGGCGTACGCCATTGCTGATCGAAATTAAAACGCCCTATGGCGGGCGCATCGGCCCGCTGGAGGCCCGCATCGCGGGACTGCTGGCGGATTATGCGGGCCCCTTCGCCGTGCAATCCTTCAACCCGGCAAGTGTCGCCTGGTTTGTTGAAAATGCGCCCGGCTTTGTCCGGGGTCAGATCGCGCAAAACTTTGTCTCGCGCCCTGAACCTGGAATGGCCTGGGGACAAAGACTGGCCTGGAGCAAATTATGGTCCAGCGCTCAGAGCCAGCCGCATTTTGTTTCCTACAATGTCCGCGATCTGCCATCCCCCCCCATACGCGATGTCAGACGGATGGGCGTTCCGCTATTATGCTGGACGGTGCGTACGCCAGCACAACTTGCTGTCGCCAGGGCCTATGCTGACAGTTTCATTTTCGAGGGCTTTCATGCTTGAAAACGCCGCCACGCTGCGTGTTCGGATTGTCACCGGGATCGCTTCGGTGAAGGCGCGGGAATGGGATGCCTGCGCGAATCCCGAGGACCAGGCAGACGGTCATGCCATTCCCGGCAATCCTTTCCTGTCCCATGCCTTTCTGAACGCCCTGGAAGTGTCGGGATCCGCCACTCCGGAAACCGGGTGGGCGCCGCATCATCTGCTGCTGGAGGATGACGGTGGAAATCTGCTGGCGGCAATCCCTCTGTATCTGAAATCCCATTCCTACGGAGAATATGTTTTCGACCACGCCTGGGCGGACGCCTGGCATCGCGCAGGCGGTGAATATTATCCTAAACTGCAGGCCTGTGTGCCCTTTACCCCCGCGCCGGGACGGCGGATATTACTGCGTCCCCATGCAGACGCCGCGCGACACCGCGATCTTCTCATTCAGGCTTGCCAGGAAATCGCTGAAAGGGCGGAGGTCTCATCGCTGCATTTCACCTTTCTGCAAAAGACAGAATGGGAAGCGCTTGCCGCGAAGGGGTTTTTGCAGAGGACGGATTTCCAGTTTCACTGGCTTAATCAGAACTTTCACGATTTCGAGGATTTTCTCGGCAGTCTGACCGCGCGCAAGCGCAAGCAGATCCGCCGTGAACGGCGCGCCGCGCTGGAAAACGGCGTCGAGGTGACGCCGCTCACGGGCAAGGACATTACAGAAGAACACTGGGATGCATTTTACCAATGTTACCTCAGCACCGGCCGCAGCAAATGGGGCCGGCCTTATCTGACCCGAAAGCTGTTTTCAGTGATCGGCGAAACCATGCCGGAAAAAATCCTGCTGATCCTCTGCCGGCGAGCGGGACGCACGATCGCAGGCGCGATCAATTTTATTGGCGATGAGGCCCTGTATGGCCGCAACTGGGGATGTATCGAGGAACATCCGTTTCTGCATTTCGAAGCCTGTTATTATCAGGCGATCGATTTCGCCATTGCCCGGGGGCTGGCGCGGGTAGAGGCCGGGGCGCAGGGCGCGCACAAGCTTGCGCGCGGTTATCTGCCCTGCCCCACTTACAGCGCTCACTGGATCAGGGATTCCCGGTTTCGGGCCGCGGTGAGTGATTATCTTGTCCATGAAAGGGCGCAGGTCAGTGAAAGCGCCCATTATCTGGAAGGGCGTTCTCCTTTCCGCAGAATTCCCGAAGAGGAGGTTGAAGAATGAGTACTGACCCCAATTGCATTTTCTGCCGTATCCTGCGTGGAGAAATGCCTTCGGTGAAAATCCATGAGGATGACAGCACGCTCGTCTTCATGGATGTAATGCCGCAATCCCCCGGCCATTGTCTGGTGATACCCAAACGGCATGCTGCAAATATTTATGAGGTGAGTGCGGATGAAGCCGCGATCCTTATCCGCACTACCCATCGCATGGCGCAGGCGGTAAATCAGGCTCTGAAGCCGGATGGACTGGCGATCTTCCAATTCAATGGCGGCGAAGCCGGGCAAACCGTTTTTCATATCCATTTCCATATCGTGCCCCGGTATGCGGGCGTGGAGATGCGCCTGCATGCGCGTGAGATGGCGGCGAAAGAAGTGTTACAGTCCCATGCGGATAAGATAAGATCGGCGCTGAAGTAACGGTAAAAAAAGGATGTCCGCCATGTTTCCAACCAAAACCCTGAAGCTGGCCGAACTGCTACTGGCCGATTGTGCGGCGGAGGGATTACGCATTGTCACCGCGGAATCCTGCACCGGCGGGTTGATCTCCGCCTGCCTTTGTTCCGTTCCAGGCGCTTCTTCCGTATTCGACCGCGGTTTCATCACCTATAGCAATGAGGCGAAACGCGACCTGCTTGGCGTGCCGGGCGACCTCATGGCGGATGTGGGCGCCGTGAGTGAGCCCGTGGTCCGCATGATGGCGGAAGGCGCTGTGGAAAACTCCAATGCCCATATGGGGATCGCCATTACTGGAATCGCCGGGCCTGGAGGCGGCACGCGCATGAAGCCGATCGGTCTGGTCCACATAGCGGCGGCGCGTGAACGCAGGGCCATTCTGCATGAAGAACACCGGTTCGGGGACATCGGCCGCGAGGAAATCCGCATGCAGGCGGTCCATGCGGCGCTGGAATTGCTGCTGAAACAGGTGCGCTGATACGCCTGATCCGCTGCCTGCCTTTAAATTGGCTGAAATTTACAGGCTGATCAGCCTGTAAGTGATGACTACATAGAGCACGCCCCACAAAAGCATGGCTATGAGGGTGGTTATGCCCACTTTCAGCAGCATCCTGGGGCGTACCGGCGCGCCGGGATCGGTGCCTGGAATCACTTCCTCGCCAGCTTCCAGATGATTGCTGATCCCCCAGGGCAGGACCATGAACAGACTAACCATCCAGATGCATACAAACGCAACAAGACCGCCAGCTATTCCCACGAGCGCCTTCCTATACCTGTTCCAGTTCTATAAGCGTTCCGGAAAAATCCTTGGGATGCAGAAACACAACCGGTTTGCCATGGGCGCCGATGCGTGGCTCACCCGTTCCAGTGATGGTCGCTCCCATCTTTTTCATTTGCGCGCAGGCCGCATGAATATCCTCGACCTCGTAGCATACATGATGGATGCCCCCTTTCGGGTTCTTGGAAAGAAAGCCGGCGATGGGAGAATTATCCCCAAGAGGCTCGATCAGTTCGATCTTGGTATTGGGAAGCTCCACGAACACCGTATAGACCCCATGGTCTGGCTGAGGGACTTTTTCGGTGATTTTCGCGCCCAGCGTGTCGCGGTAAATCCTGCCTGCGGCAACCGCATCTGGTACGGCGATGGCCACATGATTCAGTTTGCCGATCATTTTTCTCTCCTTGAATTCTTCAGATTCGTACAACTTCGGCCTGGGTTACGGGTTTTTTCCCCGTAGCTTCCTTGATGATCCGGCGCGCGGCGCGTAAAGCCGCCTCTTTCACCGCCACGTCATCCTGCGCCTGTTTGCCGCGTAACCTGTCTATTGCGTCCTTGACTTCTTGCGCCACTTCCTCCCGCAGATCGTCGATCCGTCCATCCGCCGTGGGGATGCCAAATAAGGTGACGCGAGGCGCGGTATAAAGCACTCCATCTTCATCGAGGACAATCATAACCCCCAAATGGCCGGCATTGGAAAGCCTGCGGCGTTCATCCACCTGTCCGTCATCCACAGGCGTCAGCACATCGCCATCGAGGTAGAGGCGGCCAGTATAAACTTCTTCGGTAATATGCGCCTTGCCCGGAGCCAGCCACACCATAGAACCGTTGGGAGCAAGCAGGGTTTGCGGCGTCTGTAATTCCTGCGCCAGTTTTGCGTGCTCCATCATGTGGCGGATTTCCCCATGAACCGGAATAGCAATCTTCGGACGCACCCACCGGTACATATCCTCCAGTTCGTCACGGCAGGGATGACCGGACACATGCACAAAATGATCCTTTTCCGTAATGATGGAGACGCCTCGCTGCGCAAGGCGGTTCTGCAACGTGAAGATGGAGCGTTCATTTCCAGGTATGATGCGGGAAGAAAAAATCACCGTATCGCCAGCTTCAAGGCCCACGCGCGGATGGTCGCCATAAGCGATCCGCGAAAGCGCCGCGCGCGGCTCTCCCTGGCTGCCGGTGCAGATATACAGAACGTTATCGGGAGGAAGGCTCGCCGCTTCTTCTTCACGTAATACTTTGGGAAAATCCTGCAAGTATCCGGTTTCACGGGCTGCCCTCACCACTCTGTGCATGGAGCGCCCAACCAGGACGACCTCACGGCCATGCTGCGCAGCCGCCTTGGCGATGGTTTCCACCCGCGCCACATTGGAGGCGAAGGCGGTGACCGCAACCCTGCCCTTCAACCCGCTGAGCAGGGTTGAAAGACTGGATCGCACGGCGGCTTCCGATCCGGCCCGCCCTGGCGAGAAGACATTGGTGCTGTCGCAAACCATCGCCAGAACACCCTCATCGCCAAATGCTTTCAGGGCGGGGATATCCATTGGCGCCCCCAGCAGCGGATCAGGATCGATCTTCCAGTCCCCTGTATGCAGAATGTTCCCAAGCGGCGTACGGATCGCCAGAGCATTGGGCTCAGGAATGGAATGGGTCAGGGAAAGATAGGAAATATCGAAAGGACCAAGCTGGAATTGCCCCCCTAATGGGGTCACGGTGACCTTCGCCTCATGGGCGATGCCCGCTTCTTCCAGCTTGTCACGAAGCATGCGGGCGGTAAACGGCGTGGCGTAGATCGGGCAGCGCAGATCAGGCCATAAATGCCCGACGGCGCCAAGATGGTCTTCATGGGCATGAGTTAAGACGATGCCGAGTAAATCCTTGCGGCGGCTGGCGATGAAATCAGGGTCCGCCATGATCAGATCGATCCCGGGAGCCGTATCATCGCCGAAGGTCACCCCCATATCGACGATGATCCATTTCTGTCTGTTTCTGGGGCCATAACCATAAAGATTGAGGTTCATCCCAATCTCTCCAGCCCCTCCAAGCGCAAGGAAGTACAGTCCGTCACTCAACCGTGCTGACCTTTGTTATGGTTGTACTGATAGATCAGCGCAAGCCCCCTGATGGTCAGATCAGGGTCAAAATGTTCAATCGCCGGCGTTCCATGGCGCAGCAAATGCCCAAGTCCGCCGGTTGAGATTACTGTCATGGGTTTTCCAAATTCTTCCTTCAGACGCGAAACGATACCTTCAACCAGACCAATATAGCCCCAATACACCCCGGAAAGCATTGCAGAAACCGTATCCTTGCCAATCACGGCGTCCGGCCGGCGCACTGCAATATGCGGAAGCTTGGCTGCCGCGCCATGCAGCGCCTGTAGCGAGAGATTGACGCCGGGGGCGATCACACCGCCTTCATAATCACCCTTTTCGGATACGACGTCGAAGGTTGTCGCCGTGCCAAAATCTATGACAATAAGATTGCCGGGATAGGCGTCATGGGCGGCCACCGCATTGACCAACCGGTCCGCCCCAACCTGTTCGGGACGCGGCATATTGATGCGCAAGCCTGTCGTGACCCCATCTTCGCCAACCACCAGAGGCTCCCCTCGGAAATATTTGCGGCATAAGGTACGGATATCGAACAGTGATTGCGGCACGACGGTTGAGATGATCGTGCCGTCGATCTGTGAAGGGGCGATTCCATTGAGCTGCATCAACTGGCTGAGCCAGACCATATATTCATCGGCCGTCCGCATATCCTTAGTGGCGCTGCGCCATTCACCGATGACAGCGGAATCCTTTAAAACGGCAAACACCGTATTGGTGTTCCCAACGTCAATGGCAAGCAACATACGGATAACTCAATCTTTAGAAAAAAACACATCTCCAGCCGAAACCAGACGGATCGCGCCATCCGGCCCGGTCAGGACAAGGGCGCCACTATCGTCCAGAGTGCTGAATATCCCGTGAAGGGTCTCTTTGTCGAGTCGCACCTCGATTTTTTCCCCAACACGGGCGGCCCGGTCAAGCCATGCCGTCTTGACCGGCGCAAATCCTTCCCTTCGCCAGCGCTCCAGCCAATGCGCAAAACGCGCGGCAAGCGCCTCCAGCACCGCATGGGGATGGGGGCTCTCTATACCGGAGGCAGCCAGGCTGGTCGCGGGCCACTCTGTATTTTCAGGATAATGCGCGAGATTGACGCCAATACCTATGGAAAGCCAGACCAGCGGGCCGGCCGGGTGCGATTCCGCCTCCAGCAGCACGCCAGCTACTTTTGCTCCATCCAGGAGAACGTCATTCGGCCACTTGAACCGGATCCGTAACGGGTTTCGGGTGAACTGGTCCAGGCTTTCCCCGACCGAAAGCGCAGTCAGGAAGGAGAGTTTTGCGGCTTCAGCGACGGTGGTTTCCGGATTCAGCACAAGGGTGCAAAACAGATTTCCAGCCGACGAGGTCCAGACCCGGTTGCGCCGCCCGCGCCCCCTGGTCTGGCGGGCGGCAATGATCCAAAATGGGGCAGCGACGCCCTGGGCTATTTGACGCCGGGCCTCGTCCATGGTGCTGTCCAGCTCATCATAGACGAGGACGCGATAGGTTTCAGGCATGCGCGGCGGCATGATCCCTCCCTATTGAAACAGGGAAGAAGCGGCTTTGGCGGTGATATTCATTACCGGAAGGGGGTAAAGAAAGAAAAACAGTGTGAACACGCTTGAGGCGCTGACAATGATCCCCAGGGAACGGGACATGGGTGAAGTCTGCACCGCCGCGGGCTCGTCGAAATACATGATCTTGACGATGCGCAGATAGTAATAGGCGCCCACAACACTGGCCAGAACGCCGATCACCGCCATGCCGTAAAGACCGGAATGAATGGCCGCCAGAAATACGTAGAATTTGCCGAAGAAACCCGCCAGGGGCGGCACCCCCGCAAGAGAAAACATGAGTATCGCAAGAGCCAGCGCCATCATAGGCCGCGTGCGGGCGAGCCCCCCCAGATCTTCTATCTTTTCCAGCATGACATTCTTGTCCCGCATGGCGAGAATACAGCCAAAAACGCCAAAATTCATGGCGAGATAGAGCGCAAGATAGATTAATACGGCGCGCACCCCCTCTTCTGTTCCAGCCGCGAGCCCCACCAGCGCAAAACCCATATGACCGATGGAGCTGTAAGCCATCAGACGTTTGATATTATGCTGACCTATGGCGGCAAAGGCGCCCAGCACCATGGAGGCGATGGCGATAAATACAATGATCTGCTGCCATTGCTCCATCATGCCGAGCATTGGCTGAGACAGAACACGTATGAAAAGCGCCATGGCGGCGATTTTTGGCGACGAAGCCAGGAAGGCCGTCACCGGCGTCGGCGCGCCTTCATAGACGTCGGGTGTCCACATGTGAAACGGCACGGCCGAAATTTTGAACGCGAGGCCTGCTGTCAGGAACACGAGACCGAAAATCAGGCCAAGACCGGTTTCGCCATGACCAGCACTGAAAAACGCGGCGAGCTTGGCGAAATTTACCGTGCCCGTAAAGCCATAGATCAGGGCTGCGCCATATAGCAGCATGCCGGAAGCCAGCGCGCCAAGGACAAAATATTTCAGCCCGGCTTCGGTGGCGCGCTGTGAATCCCGCTTGAAAGCCGCCAGCACGTAAAGCGAGAGGCTCTGAAGCTCCAGCCCCATATAAAGTGAAATCAGATCCCCCGCCGACACCATCAGCATCATGCCAAGGCTCGCCAGCAGAACCAGTACCGGAAATTCAAACCGGTCCATGTTTTCGCGATGCAGATAGCCTTGCGCCATGATCAGCGTCACGCCCGATCCCAGCAGGATTAGTATTTTGGCGAAACGGGAAAATCCGTCATCTATAAAACTTCCAGAAAAGGCGATACTTCGCACGTCCGGCTGTAACAGAACCAGCAGAGCCGTGACGAATATCAGAAAATACGACCCCTGACTGACCAGTCGCGCGCCGCCTGCCTGACGGAATACCCCCAGAAGAAGCAGGAACAGACTTCCGCAGGCCAGAACAATTTCAGGCAGTAGGATCAGCAGATCTGACGAAATGAAAGCAGTGCTAGTCATTCTGGCGGCTGCCCTTTCTCATTGCGCCGCATGGGCGAGGGGTGGACCGCCCGCGCCGAAGCTGGCGAGTGACGCCTGATAATGGGTAATCAGATTCTCCACTGAGGCTGCAGTCGCGTCCAGAAGAGGCATGGGATAGATCCCGATCCAAAGGACAGCCAGCACCAGTGGCGCAAAAATCGCAATCTCACGCCGGTTCAAGTCAAGAATATCTTTGAGATTGTCTTTCACCAGTTCGCCGAACACGATGCGGCGGTAAAGCCAAAGAGAATAGGCCGCCCCCAGGACTACTCCTGTGGTCGCGGCGAACGCGACCCAGCTGTTTGCCTGATACGCGCCGACCAGAATCAGGAACTCCCCAACGAAACCACTGGTGGCCGGCAGGCCTATGGTGCCAAGGGTGAATAGCAAAAAGGTAAAGGCGTAAAGCGGCATGCGGTGCACCAGCCCTCCATAAGCGTCAATCTCGCGGGTATGGATGCGGTCGTAGACGACGCCGACGCAGAGAAACAGCGCGCCAGAGACCAGACCATGGCTGATCATCTGAATGACGCTGCCCTGAACGCCCTGTACATTCATGGCGAACATCCCGATAGTGACAAACCCCATATGGGCGACGGAACTATAGGCGATAAGCTTTTTCATGTCTTTCTGCGCCAGCGCCACCAGAGAAGTATAGATAATGGCGACGACGCTGAGGGCGAACACGAGCGGGGTGAAATTATCCGAGGCGACCGGAAACATCGGCAGGGAAAAGCGCAGAAAACCGTAGCCTCCCATTTTCAGCAGCACCCCTGCAAGAATGACTGATCCGGCCGTGGGCGCCTCGACATGGGCGTCCGGAAGCCAGGTATGCACGGGCCACATCGGCACCTTGACGGCGAAAGAGGCAAAAAACGCCAGCCACAGCCAGGCCTGCATCCCTGCGCCAAAGCGATGCGCCAGCAGCGAAGTGATATTGGTTGTTTGCGCGTCCCAATACATGGCCATTATCGCCAGCAGCATCAGTACGGAACCCGCAAACGTATATAAGAAGAATTTAAATGAGGCATATACCCGGCGCTTGCCCCCCCACACCCCGATGATAAGAAACATCGGAATCAGACCACCCTCGAAAAACAGGTAGAACAGCACCAGGTCCAGCGCCCCGAACACGCCAATCATCAGCGTTTCCAGAACCAGAAACGCGATCATATATTCCTTGACCCGCTCCGTGATCGCTTCCCAGGACGCCAATATGCAAAGCGGCATCAGAAAGGTGGTCAGAATGATGAACGGCATCGAAATGCCGTCTATCCCGATATGATAGTTGATATTACCGCCGAGCCAGGCGTGTTTCTCCACGAACTGGAACGCTGCGGTGCTGTTGTCGAACCCCGACCAGAGCAGCAGCGAAAGGGCAAAGGTGAACAGCGTCGTCCACAGGGCCACCATTCGCGCATTCTGCGCCACCACGGCTTCATCACCGCGGATCAGCAGAACGAATAATGCGCCAATCGACGGTAAAAACGTCACCAGGGATAAGATCGGCCACTCGCTCATCAATGCGCGCCCCCTGTAAACATGTAATAGGTGGTCAGCGCAGACAATCCGATCAGCATCACAAAGGCGTAATGATAGAGATAGCCGCTCTGCAACTGCACAGCCCGCCGCGTCACACGCTGCACCGCTTCAGCAATACCATCCGGACCGAATCGGTCAATCACCCCGCCATCGCCACGCACCCACAGGAAATTACCGATAGCCTTGGCGGGGCGCACGAAAAGCAGATCGTACAATTCGTCGAAATACCATTTGTTGAGCAGGAACTGATAAAGACCATAATGGGTTTCCGCCAGGCTGGCTGGAACATCCGGTCTGCGGATATACATATAATAGGCAAGCAGCAGCCCCACGAAACCAGCTACGACCGGTGAATATTTCACCCATGCCGGCACATGGTGCATAGCCTCCAGGATATTCTTGTCCGGCATGACGAACAGGGCGTTGCCCCAGAACTCGCTGGAATGTTCGCCAATGAACGAACCTGCGAAAACCGCGCCAGCGAATAACGCCCCTATGGCCAGAATCATCAGCGGCGCCAGCATGACTGGCGGCGATTCATGCATATGGGAGAGCACTTCCTCGCTGGCGCGGGTCTTCCCATGGAAAGTCATGAAGATGAGCCGCCAGGAATAGAATGCGGTCATGGCGGCGGCGACCACCCCCATGGCGAACCCGTACTGACCGACATCGCTGCCCGCTGCGTAGGCCGCCTCGATCACAGCGTCCTTTGAAAAATATCCTGCGGTCAGGGGAAAGCCGGTCAGCGCCAGCGTGCCGATCAGCATCAGCACCCAGGTCGCGGGAATCAGCCGGTAAACCCCACCCATCCTGCGCATGTCCTGTTCATCGGACATCGCATGAATCACCGAACCTGCGCCAAGAAACAGCAGCGCTTTGAAGAAAGCGTGGGTGAACAGATGGAAGACCGCCACATTATAGGCGGATACTCCCGCGGCGAAGAACATATAGCCAAGCTGGGAACAGGTGGAATAGGCGATCAC
>DMKG01000233.1:0-6169 GCA_003454415.1 Alphaproteobacteria bacterium | reverse complement strand
GCGAACTCGAACAGCGGGGAGCAGCGCGCCACAAGAAACACTCCAGCCGTGACCATGGTCGCCGCATGGATAAGGGCGGATACAGGGGTTGGTCCCTCCATCGCGTCCGGCAGCCAGGTATGCAGAAAAAACTGCGCCGATTTACCCATTGCCCCTACAAACAGGAGCAGGCAGATCGTGGTCAGAATATCCGGCTGCCAGGAAAGGAACTGGAAGGTTTTGCCCGCCATTTCCGGCGCCTGGGCGAATACCGTGTCAAAAGAGACAGATCCAAACACGACGAAAATCGCCATGATGCCGATGGCGAAACCGAAATCACCAACCCGGTTCACGACAAACGCCTTGATCGCCGCAGCGTTTGCAGAGGGGCGATTGTACCAGAAGCCGATCAGCAGATAGGAGGCGAGCCCCACCCCTTCCCAGCCAAAATATAGCTGCAGGAAGTTATCTGAAGTCACCAGCATGAGCATGGCGAAGGTGAACAGGGAAAGATACGCCATGAAACGCGGCTGGTGCGGGTCGTGGCTCATATAACCGATTGAATAGATATGCACGAGGGCGCTAACCCCCGTCACCACGACCAGCATTACGGCAGTCAGCGTATCAATGCGCAGGGCCCAGTCCACTTCGAATGCCCCGCTGTCGATCCAGCGGAGCACCTGGACCTGGGCGGTCTGATGCAGGAAGCCCACTTCATACAGCGCGATGCAGGAAAGGGCCGCCGCCACGATCAGCGCGCCGCAGGTCACCAGGTGCGCGCCGCGCGGGCCGATGAAGCGGCCAAACACCCCCGCGATGATCGCGCCAATAAGGGGCAAGAAAACAATCGCGCTATACATGCCGCTTTTCTTAGCCCCTCATCAGATTAATGTCTTCAACGGCGATGGTGCCGCTATTGCGGTAATACACCACCAGAATGGCGAGACCAATGGCGGCCTCCGCCGCCGCCACAGTCAGCACGAAAAGGGTAAACACCTGACCGGTCAGATCATGCAGAAATGCCGAGAACGCCACCAGGTTGATGTTCACCGACAGCAGAATCAATTCCACCGACATCAGAATAACAATGATGTTCTTGCGGTTGATAAATATGCCCAGCACGCCGATGGCGAACACGATGGCCGCCAAGGTGAGATAATGGGTGAGACCGATTACCATGGTTCTAGATCCCCTGCCCTGGTTTCACGTCCTTGAGCTCCATCCCCAGCGCAGGAGTACGCGCGATCTGATCCGCAATCACCTGCCTGCGGACCCCTTCGCGGGCGCGCAGGGTCAGCACGATCGCGCCAATCATCGCCGCCAGCAGAATAAGCCCCGCCACCTGAAACAGATAGGCGTAATCCGTATAGAGAATGCGCCCCAGCGCCTCGGTATTGGTCATTCCCTCAGGCGGCGCTGCGGGAACAGCGGTTTGGGGCGCTCCGGCGTTCATGCTCCCCGCGCCCACCACGAGAATCAGCTCCATCACCAGAACAAAGCCGACCAGCAAACCGGCCGGCAGGTAATTCAGAAAGCCCTGGCGCAACTCTACAAAATCTATGTCCAGCATCATCACCACGAACATGAACAGCACCGCCACGGCGCCCACATAGACGATGACCAGGATCATCGCCACAAACTCCGCGCCAAGCAGCACAAACAGGCCCGCGGCGTTAAAAAAGGCGAGGATCAGAAACAGCACCGAATGCACGGGATTGCGCGCGATGACCACCATCAGCGCAGCGGCGGTCAATACCGCTGCGAACAGGTAAAACGCCAGCGCCTGAACAATCATATCCCCTAGTCCCCTTTTCCCCTCGGTCCCGCCTCACCCGTCCCTTAACGGTAAGGCGCATCCAGTTCGATATTTTTGGAAATCTCGTATTCCCAGCGGTCGCCATTCGAAAGCAGCCGCTCCTTGTCATACAAAAGTTCCTCGCGGGTCTCCACAGCGAATTCGAAATTCGGCCCTTCGACAATCGCGTCCACTGGGCAGGCTTCCTGACAGAAGCCGCAGTAGATGCATTTAGTCATATCGATGTCATAGCGCGTCGTGCGGCGTACGCCATCCTCCTGTCGCGGCGCGGCTTCGATGGTGATCGCCTGGGCGGGGCAGATGGCCTCACATAATTTGCACGCGATGCAGCGCTCCTCCCCGTTGGGGTAACGGCGCAACGCATGCTCCCCCCGGAATCTGGGTGAAATCGGACCCTTTTCGTAAGGGTAATTCACTGTCGCTTTGGGCTTGACGAAATATTTGAGCGCCAGCCAGAAGCTGGACACAAACTCTCCCAGCAACAGGGAACGGGCGGTGCGGTCAAAAAATCCCATGCGTCACTTCCTTTCAGGGCGCAAGATCGAAGGCGGTCAGCACCCCCGCCGTCACCACGACCCAGACCAGCGAAAAGGGCAGGAACACCTTCCATCCAAGCCGCATCAACTGATCGTAACGGTAACGTGGCACGAACGCCTTCACCATGGCGAAGAAAAAGAACACCAGAAGAATTTTCAGAATGAACCAGACGATCTCCGGCACATAGGTGAAGGGCGCCATATCGAAGGGCGGCAGCCAGCCGCCGAGAAAAAGGATCACTGTCATCGCGCACATCAGCACGATATTCAGATATTCCCCGATCATGAACAGCAGAAATGGCGTCGAGGAATATTCCGTCTGATAACCCGCCACCAGTTCCGATTCCGCTTCCGCCAGATCAAAGGGCGGACGGTTGGTCTCCGCCAGCGCCGATACGAGAAAGATCACGAACATGGGAAACAGGGGAATGAAGAACCAGATGTTTTTCTGCGCCCGCACAATTTCACTCAGATTGAGCGACCCCGCGCAGAGCAGCACCGTCACCATCACGAAGCCGATGGATACTTCATAAGAGACCATTTGCGCCGCGGATCGCAAACTCCCCAGAAAGGGATATTTGGAGTTTGACGCCCATCCCCCCATCACGATGCCATATACCCCGAGCGAGGAAATCGCGAAGATATAGAGAATGCCGACATTGATGTCGGATATAACCCACCCGTCGGCGAACGGAATGACCGCCCACGCGATGAACGCCAGCACGAAGGTGATCAGGGGCGCCAGAAGGAACACCCCTTTATTGGCCCCGTCGGGAATGATGATTTCTTTCAGCGCGAATTTGAAGAAATCCGCAAAGGATTGCAGCAGCCCAAAGGGCCCCACCACGTTGGGTCCCCGCCGCAATTGCACGGCCGCCCAGATTTTTCGGTCCGCCAGCAGCAGAAACGCCAGCGACACCAGCACCCCGACCGCCACCAGCAGGATTTGCCCGATGATAACCGTCAGCGGCCAGCCATAACCTTCCCAGAGTGCATTCCATTCAACCATGGGCGCGGACCGCCTTCTTCTTCATCTCATTGGCCAGCGCGCTGCATTCCGCCATAATGGCGGAGGCGCGGGCGACCGGATTGGTGAAATAGAAATCCGCAATGGCGGTTTTGAAAGGCGCATCCCCGGTTTCCCCCGGATCAGTCAGCGGAGAAACCCGGGCGCGCTGCGCCACCCCGACATTGCTGAAATGCGGCGCCGCCTCGATCATGCGCGCGCGCAGGGCGTCAAGGGAATCATAAGGCAGGGTCATTCCCACCGCGTCAGACAGGGCGCGCAGAATCTTCCAGTCCTCCCGCGCAGCGCCAGGCGGGAATGCCGCTTGCACTCCTAGCTGCACCCGTCCTTCGCTATTCACATATATTCCGTTTTTCTCCGTATAAGCGACGCCGGGCAGGATGACATCAGCGCGGTGCGCCCCCGCATCCCCATGATGGCCCTGATAAACGACAAATGTCTTACCCAGACCGTTCAGATCCAGTTCGTCCGCCCCCAGAAGATAGAGGAGATCGATCGCGCCGGATTTCGCCGCCTCCAGCATGGCCGGAACGTCCATCCCCTCAGTCCCTGGCAAAAGGCCGAGATCAAGTCCCGCCACACGCGCCGCCGCCGTATGCAGCACGTTGAAGCCGTTCCATTCCTGGCCCAGCGCGCCCACCTTTTCCGCCAATTGCCGGGCCAGGGCCAGCACCGCTCCGCCATCGGGACGGGCCAGCGCCCCCATGCCGGTAATCACCATCGGGTGTTTCGCCTGCTGCAGGACAGAGGTGAAAGGATGGCCGCCTTGCGCCAGTTCCCGCAAGGCGCCCGGCCCCGCCCCCAGATGGCTGCAGGGAAAATTATTGTCAAACGGCGCGCCGATGCTGGCGGCCTGGAAATTGCCGTGACGCGCACGCTGTACGATGCGGGCGTTGACGACCGCGGCGTCCCAGCGCGGATTGCATCCGATCAGCAACAGCGCATCCGCCTGTTCTATCCCGGCGAAACCCGAATTGAAGAGATAATCGCCACGCTCCCCCCCGCCAATCCTTGCGCCATCCTGGCGGCAATCCAGATGCGGGCTTCCAAGCCGGTCCCACAGATCCTTGAGCGCCATCATGGATTCTCCGCAAGCGAGATCGCCCGCGATCGCGGCCATACGCGCCGGCTGTGACGCCTTCATCTTTTGCGCCACCAGCGCGAGCGCCTCTCCCCATTCCGCAGCGCGGAGTTTGCCGCCTTCCCGAATATAGGGGGTATCGAGACGCTGACGCCGCAACCCGTCCCATATGAAACGGGTCTTGTCGGAAATCCATTCCTCGTTCACATCGTCATTATTGACCGGAAGAATCCGCATCACCTGGGTATTGCGCACATCCACACGGATGTTGGAGCCCACCGCATCCATCACATCCACGGTTTCAGTCTTGCGCAATTCCCAGGGGCGCGCCCGAAAAGCATAGGGCTTCGAGGTGAGCGCGCCAACCGGGCACAGATCGATCACATTGCCGGATAGCTCGGAAGTGACCGCCTGCTCCAGATAGGTGGTGATCTCCATATCCTCGCCGCGTCCGGTGGCGCCAAGTTCGGAAATCCCCGCGATCTCGGTAGTGAAACGCACACACCGCGTGCAATGAATGCAGCGCGTCATCACTGTCTTGATCAGCGGCCCCATATATTTGTCTTCTACCGCGCGCTTGTTTTCCAGATAGCGCGAACGCCCCGCGCCATAGCCCATGGCCTGGTCCTGTAAATCGCATTCCCCGCCCTGATCGCAGATCGGGCAATCGAGGGGATGATTGGCAAGCAGAAACTCCATCGCCCCTTCGCGGGCCTTTCTCACCATGGGGGAATCGGTATGCACCACCATCTTGTCTGCTACGGGCATGGCGCAGCTCGCCACCGGTTTGGGCGGTCCGCCCTCCACCTCAACCAGACACATCCGGCAATTGCCAGCGATGGAAAGACGCTCGTGGTAGCAGAAACGGGGGATTTCCTTGCCCGCGGCCTCACAGGCTTGCAGGAGATTGGCCCCGGGTTCGATTTCTATTTCGATTCCGTCAACGGTCAGTTTCGGCATGATCATTCCGCCGCAATGGGGCCGGCGCGCCGTCCCCGGTTATCCGCAATGCGCTGTTCCATCAGCGGACGGAAATGGCGGATCAGCCCCTGAATGGGCCAGGCCGCCGCATCGCCGAGGGCGCAGATCGTATGCCCCTCGATCCGCGTACTGACATCCAGCAGCATGTCGATTTCCTCAATCTCCGCATCGCCTTTCACCATGCGCTCCATCACCCGCCACATCCAGCCCGTGCCTTCGCGGCAGGGCGTGCACTGGCCGCAGCTTTCATGTTTGTAAAAGGCCGAAAGCCGCGCGATCGCCTTGATCAGATCGGTGGACTTGTCCATGACGATGACGGCCGCCGTGCCCAGGCCCGAGCGCACCTCCTTCAGCGCGTCAAAGTCCATCAGCACCGTGTCGCAAATGGATTTGGGGATCATCGGCACGCTGGACCCGCCGGGAATGACCGCCAGCAGGTTATCCCACCCGCCGCGCACGCCGCCCGCATGCTTTTCGATCAGTTCGCGCAGAGGAATGCTCATCGCCTCTTCCACATTGCACGGCGTGTTTACATGACCGGAAATGCAATAGACCTTGGTGCCGGAATTGTTGGGCCGACCGAATCCCTGAAACCAGGCGGCGCCCCGCCGCAGAATGGTAGGGGAAACCGCAATGCTTTCCACATTGTTGACCGTCGTCGGACAGCCATACAGCCCCATATTGGCGGGAAATGGCGGCTTGAGGCGCGGCTGCCCCTTCTTGCCCTCCAGGCTTTCCAGCAGCGCGGT
>DMKG01000294.1:25906-26061 GCA_003454415.1 Alphaproteobacteria bacterium | reverse complement strand
TTGTTCGGACACGGGGTGACAGTCAGGCCCACATCGAAATTCGGCAGGTTATCTGCGCGCGGCATGCAATAATCCATAAAGGAACCACTCAGCAATTGGCCGCTTTCCCGGTCGTAGACGGCGTTTTCAAGCAGCGCCTGGCCAACGCCCTGCGC
>DMKG01000294.1:10000-25600 GCA_003454415.1 Alphaproteobacteria bacterium | reverse complement strand
ACCTGCCCCTCGACGATCATCGGATTGATGACATTTCCAAAATCATCCACGGCCACGAATTTGATCAGTTGCACTACGCCGGTTTCCGGGTCGACCTCCACCTCGGCGATATGGCATCCGGCGGGAAAGGTGAAATTAACGGGATCGTAAAACGCGGACTCCTTCAGTCCCGGCTCGATCTCGGAAGTCGGGAACTTCATGCCCAGATAGGCTTGCAGCGCAAGCTCGGCAAACGCCATGCCGCGGTCTGTTCCTGCGACGCTGAAGCGTCCATCCTCAAACTGGATATCCCCCTCCCCCGCTTCCAGGATATGCGCCGCAATCCGGCGCGCCTTGGCGATGATCCGGTCTAGCGCCACCTGAATGGCGGACATGCCGACCGCGCCGGAGCGCGAACCATACGTACCCAGGCCGAATTGCACCTTGTCGGTATCTCCATGGACGATCTCGACATTTTCCAGAGGAATGCCAAGCCTGCCGGCGACCAGTTGCGCGAAGGTGGTTTCATGTCCCTGGCCGTGGCTGTGACATCCGGTCAGCACTTCGACGCTGCCGGTCGGGTTGACCCGGACTTCAGCGGATTCCCACAGGCCAACCCCCGCGCCCAGCGAACCCGCCGCCGCCGAAGGCGCAATCCCGCACGCCTCGATATAGGCGGAAAAACCGATGCCGCGGCGCCTGCCGCGGGCTTCGGCTTCCGCCCTGCGCGCGGGGAAATTTGCATAATCCATCAGGCGGCAGGCTTCGTTCAGAGAGGCCTCGTAATCGCCAATATCGTAGTTGAGAATGACAGGGGTCTGGTGAGGGAATGTGCGGATGAAGTTCCGCCGACGGAATTCCGCCGGATCCATGCCGATCTCCCGCGCGGCGGTTTCCACGATGCGCTCTATGACATAGGTCGCTTCCGGACGCCCTGCGCCGCGATAGGCGTCGACCGGGGCGGTATGGGTCAGAACCCCATCGACCTCGCAGTAAATCGCAGGCAGATCATACTGCCCGGACAAGAGCGTGGCGTAGAGATAGGTGGGGATGGAGGCGGAAAAAGTTGAAAGATAGGCGCCCAGATTGGCGATGGTCTTGACTTGCAGACCGAGCATTTTTCCGTCGGCGTCCAGCGCCAGATCCGCATGGGTCACATGATCGCGGCCATGGGCGTCGGAAAGGAAACTTTCATTGCGTTCCGCCACCCATTTCACGGGACAACCAATTTTTTTCGAGGCCCAGGCGCATACGCTCTCCTCCGCATAGATGAAAATTTTCGAACCGAACCCGCCGCCCACATCAGGGGCGATCACCCGCAATTTGTTTTCCGGCGCGATGCCGACATAGGCCGACAGCACCAGACGCGCCAGATGCGGGTTCTGACTTGTGGTGTAGAGTGTATAGACGCCAGTGCCCCTGTCATATTCGCCAATCGCGGCGCGCGGCTCCATAGCATTGGGAATCAGGCGGTTATTGGTGAGATCCAGACTGACGATACGCGCCGCCTTCCTGAAGGCGGCTTCGGTCGCCGTCCTGTCGCCGAGCTCCCATTCAAAGCAGGTATTACGCGGGGCTTCGGCATGCACCTGGGGCGCCTCTGCAGCCTGTGCGTCTGCGGCAAAACTCACCGCGGGAAGCTCGTGATAGGTAACCTCCACAAGTTCGGCCGCGTCTTTCGCCTGCTCTGGGGTTTTTGCGATCACCACCGCCACATGATCCCCCACATAGCGCACATGGGTAAGCGCCAGCACGGGATGCGCCCCCGCCTTCATCGGGCTTCCGTCCTTGGAATGCACCATCCAGCCGCAGATCAGCCCGCCCAGGCCGTCGGCTGCAACATCCTTTCCGGTCAGAACCGTGATGACGCCGGGCGCCGCCAGGGCTTGCGCCGCATCAATACCGCCGATTTCAGCATGGGCGTATGGAGAGCGGACGAAATACGCATGCGCCTGGCCGGGGCGGTTGATATCATCCGTATAATGACCATTCCCGGTAATGAAGCGGAAATCCTCCTTGCGCCTGACAGCGGCGCCGATGCCCGCGGGAGATGTCGTCATGATGCGCGCTCCTTTGATTAAAGGGCTTCCGAGGCTGCCTTGATGGCCTTCACGATATTATGATAGCCGGTGCAACGGCAGAAATTACCCTCCAGCTCATGGCGGATGGTGTTCTCATCGGGTTTGGGGATGCGCCGCAGCATATCGACGGCGGTCATGATCATGCCGGGCGTGCAGAAACCGCATTGCAATCCGTGATGTTCCCGGAAGGCCGCCTGCACCGGATGCAGGTTTTCGCCGTCCGCCAGCCCCTCTATGGTGCGCACCTCGGCGCCCTCCGCCTGCACCGCAAGCACCGAGCAGCTTTTCACCGCCTTGCCGTTGAGATGCACCACGCAGGCGCCGCATTGGGTGGTGTCACAGCCCACATGGGTGCCGGTCAGACCCAGGCTTTCCCTCAGATAATGCACCAGAAGGGTCCGTGTCTCGACCTCGGCCGAGACCTGTTCGCCATTCACCTGCATCGTCACCAGCGTCATGGATCATCCTCCTGAATACCGGACCTCGCACTGCGTCCGCCCGCCATACACTTTCTAATTCACTCCGTCTCGGGATGACGCTTCATCGCAAGACAACAAGACTTTAGCTTGTAAAGAAAAGTAACAAAAGCGTCATGGCCACGATCAGGACGGGGATCCAGACCGTCGGCTTCAGGCCCCCTGTTGAGGGCGCCGCCGCAGGGACGGCTTGCGCCTGCTGCGGCGCCTCCACTTCCGCCGCCTCCTGGGCCCCGCCCCCAAGAAGCGCGCTGAAATTGCCGAAAAACTCTTCCGAGAGTTTTTTTGCGGTCCCGTCAATCAGACGCTGACCGATCTGCGCCAGTTTGCCTCCGACACTCGCCTCCGAACGATAGCGCAAGACCGTCGCCCCGCTTTCTTCTGCAAGTGAAACCTTCGCAACCCCCTTTACGAATCCGGCAGCGCCTCCCTTGCCCTGGCCTGTCAGGGTGTAGCTGTTGGGCGCATCGATGTCTGACAGAACAACAGAGCCTTTGAAGGTCGCCTTCACAGGCCCGACCGACGCCGTAACAGCGCCTTCCATTTCCGTATCGCTCAATTTCGTGATGGACTGGCAGCCGGGCACGCTTTGACGCAGTATTTCCGGATCGTTCAGCGCCGCCCAGACTTTCTCCTTCGGGGCGGGGATGCGAAACTCCCCCGACATTTCCATTCTGATCTTACTCCGTCTGCAGAATTAAAGCCATGCGCCTATCCGGCCCCGCCCTCTGTCATGGCCAGCCGGCGCCCGGGACCTTCACCTCGACGGTTTCAATGCGGCCGGTGCGGCTTTCCCGGCTGGAAACGGGATGTGCGTCCTTGGCTGTCGCAAGGAACAGCGTTTTCCGGTCAGGCCCACCCAGCGCACAGGCGAAAGCCTGGTTCTCGACCTCTATCTTGTCGGTAATCCGGCCCCCTTCGACCACCCGCAGGCAGGCGCCGCTAATGGGCGAGGCGACCCAAATCCCGCCTTCGGCGTCCAGGGCGATGCCGTCCGGCAGCGCCCCTTCCATTTTCGCCCAGGTCCTGCGATTGCTCAGTCCGCCGTCCGGCGCGATATCGAAGGCCGTCAGGCATGCCCCCATGGATTCCCCGACGATCAGCGTCTTGCCATCCGGGGTGATGACCGCGCCGTTGGGAAACTGCATATCGCTGGCGGCCACCCTAGCCTTTCCATCCGGCGTAACCAGCACGATTTCAGCATTGCGGCGTGGCGCGCGGTTGTGCAGATCATATCCGAAATTGCCGACATAGGCCCGCCCTTTCGCGTCCACCACCATGTCATTGCAGTCAAAACCGGCCAGCTGCGACAGATCGGCATGTTCTTTCAGCACGCCGTCAGGGGTGCGCACCAGCAGCTTGCGGTCCTTCATGGAAACGATCAGCAGACGGCCATCCGGCAGCCAGCCCAGACCTGAAGGAGAATTTTCCACCGTTGCGATGATTTCCGATTTGCCGTTCATATCGACGGCAATCACCTGCGGCCCGTGCATGTCGGAAAACCACAGCCGGCCCTCATGCCAGCGCGGGCCTTCCGGAAAACAAAGCCCGTCCATTAAAATCTTTGTCTTTGTCATGCTTTCCTCCCCTGTTGCGTCTTTTCTGATCTTATGGAGAACGCCTAAACATAATACAAGACCAGAACCCCCGCCAGCAGAACCAGAACCCAGAGCATGGTCACACTGCCCGGCACTGTCCGCGCCAGAACGCCGCGCGGCCCATGCACCCGGTAAAGAAGCCGGAATCCCTGCCGCATGAGCATTTCTCCAGCACGCCGCAAGCCGCCCGTAAGATGCGTGAGGAGGCGCTCTCCATATCTCCCGATCGCAGGCAGCAGGCGGCGGTAAAACCAGTCCGTATCCAGATTCACCGAACGCAAGGCGGAGGGATAGATGCCTTTTCGCACCAGAAAAGCAAACGCCAGCGCCGAGAACAGCAGCAACTGCATCTGCGTCACGACATGATCGAAGGTATACGAAACAAACTCCACCTCATACGGCAGCATCCCGTAAAGGAGAGGCGGATAAATCCCGATCAGCAGGCACAACCCTGCAGCCAACCCCATCGCCGCCAGCATGTTTCCCGGCGCCTCCTGGCATCGGACGCCCCGGTCCTGGCCGAAAAATGCGAAATAGGGGATCTTGGCGCCTGTATAGTGCAATATGCCGGCTGCGGCGAACATCAGCGCCAGCCAGACAAGCCAATGGCCGGATTCTGCCGTCGCAGCAAGGATCATCCCTTTGGAAACAAATCCCGCAAACAGGGGAAAAGCGGAAATCGAGGCCGCGCCGACAAGACAAAATCCTGTGGTCCAGGGCATGGATTTATAAAGCCCCCCCAGATCGGAAGCCCTGGCGGAACCGGTTCGCAGCATCACCGCCCCCACGCTCATGAGCAGCAGCCCCTTGAACAGAATATTCGTCACGGCATGGGCAATGGCGCCATTGACCGCCAGCGCGCCGCCAACGCCAATGCCCACCAGCATAAAGCCAAGCTGATTATTCAGGCTGTAGCAAAGCACCCGGCGCAGATCGTTTTCTATCAATGCATAGAACATGGGAAATACGGCCATCACCGCGCCGATGGTGATCAGTAATTCCTCACCCGAAAAACCGCGCGCCAGGGCGTAGATCGCCAGCTTCGTACTGAAACTGGCCAACACAGGCGCGCCCGTCACCGTCGCCTCGGGATACGCATCCGCCAGCCAGTTATGCAACAGCGGGAAAGCGCATTTGACGCCAAAACCCAGGAATATGGACCAGGTGGCGAGGCTTTCCAGACGCATATGCGAAAATGCGAGAGAACCGGTCTCACTCAATAACAGCACGGCGCCCGAGAGCAACAAGAGCCCCGCCGCTCCCTGAAAAAGCAGGAAGCGCATGCCCGCCCCACAGGCGCGCTCGGTTCGTTGCGCCCAGATCAAAAACACGGATGCGAATGTGGCGACCTCCCAGAAAAGGAATAAGGTAATCAGATCCCCCGCAAGAGAAGCCCCAATCGCGCCGCCCGCCGTCATCAGCATCGCTGCATGTTGCAGCCGGTCCCGTTCATGCAGCGCGTACAGCGCCAGGATGAAGGACACGATATGAAAAATCGTCGCAAAAACCAGACCGAGCGCGTCAATGCGCAAAGTGATCAGATCAAGGCCGACAAGATGGTAGGCGCCCGCATCGGCCGGATCGAGGCCATATAACTGCACAAGGCCCGCAACCGGCAGCGCCAGCATAAGAATCCTCAGCGCATGGATATGCAAAAAAGGCGCAAGCAGCCCCCCAGCGATAAAAAAAACCGCAGGCGTCAGCCCGTCAATCATAATAATCCTCCGGCCGCATGAGCAGCAAACGCAGCACTTTCGCAGCTAGCACAAAGCCGATACTGGCGATGAGGCCAAACCAGGCGTAGAAGCCGAACAGGCGGTCGTGTTCCATCAGCAGATCAAGAAGCAGGAAAACCGCACAGAGTGCGTACAAGGCGTACATCATCCTGTCAAAATTGGCGGGATCATCCAGCCAATACGCTTCTCCTTCCAGTCCGGCCTTGTTTTCTTCCGTCATTGCGGAACGCCTCCTTCCAGAACAGGCGCTACAAACCCCGTAATTGAAGGGATGAGAAAATATAACACGACCGAAAGAATGCCGGTAAGGCAGGCCGGAATGACGCACCATAACGGGGCCTCCCGGATGGTTTCAGGAACGGCTTTGGAGGTTTCGGGCTCCAGGCTCTGTTGCGGTTCATTCTCTGCTGGGGACGGCAGAAAAAACCCTCTCACCACTACCGGCATGAGATAGGCGATACTCAGCAGGGATGACAGGATCCAAAACGCAAGCAGGATGGGCTCGCCAGCGTCCGCCCCTCCCTTCATCAAATAATATTTGCTCCACACCCCCCCCGTTAACGGCAGCCCTATGATGCAGAGCGACCCCAGCAGGAAAGCAGTGAAGGTATAGGGCATTTTTCGCCCCAGCCCACGCAACCCGCTGACATATTTCTTTCCGCCCGCAACCTCTATCGCGCCCGCGCACATGAACAGGGTGATTTTTCCCATCGCATGGGAAACGATCTGTAAGGCGCCTCCCAGAGCCCCCATCGGACTGGCCAGCGAGACGCCAAGCGTCACATAGGCCAGTTGCGCAACCGTGGAATAGGCCAGCCGCGCTTTCAACTCATCCTTTCGCAGGGCGATGACAGAGGCCATCACCATGCTGAAGGCGGCGATCCACATCATCCACTCGGAGGCGCTGGTCTGGGACAGGAAGCCGACGCCAAAGATGTACACACCAATTTTGAGGACGGTGAAAACCCCCGCCTTGACAACGGCGACCGCATGCAAAAATGCGCTGACCGGGGTAGGCGCCACCATTGCCGCAGGCAACCAGCGGTGCACGGGAATCAACGCCGCCTTTCCCACGCCAAAGAGATAAAGCCCAAACAGGACAGCCGCGGCTGTTCCCTCTATTTTGCCAGTAAGAATGCCCCCCGGGGTGAAGGCCAGTCCGCCTGCAAGCCACCAGGTCCATACCATTGCGGGCAGGAAAAAAAAGATCGAGGTTCCCAGCAATATGCCGAGATAGATACGGCCGCCCCGTCGCGCCTCCTCCGTTTCACGATGTACGACCAGCGGATAGGTCGAGAGCGAAAGCATTTCATAGAATAAAAACAGAGTCAGCAGATTACCGGCGAAAGCGACGCCCATAACGCCCGCCATCGCCAAGGCGAAGAAAATATAAAACCGTGTCTGGCGGCGCTCCTGCATCCCGCGCATATATCCGATGGAATAGGCGGAAATCACCACCCACAGGAACGAAGACAGCGCAGCGAAAACAAGCCCTATGGGCTCCGTCACCAGCACTACCGGCAGACCCGGCAGCAACTCGGCCAACTGAAGCTGCTGGGGGTCGGCGTTCAGATGCGCATTCAGCAAATAAAGAACGGTGATAAACAGCAGCGACGCCGTTAGCAAACTCATCGCCTCCCGGATATTCGGGAAGTGATGCAAAAGACCGATGACCACGGCCCCAACACCTGGCAGCAGCAATACCAGTCCTAACGCCAGGGTGGCGCTCACGGCGAAACCTGTGGAGGAAGCCCGTTATGGGGATCGAGAAACAGGGCCTGCGAGGCCGCCCGCGCCAGAGTGACAGGCAATTCGGAGTTGATTCCAAAAGTGATGGACGTGATCATCAGCAGCCAGACGGGTAACAGCAGCAGGAAAGGCGCCTCGGTTATTGTGCTGTTCTCCGGCGCAGGCTGCAGATAAGCCGCCTCGATGATACGGCCAAAATAAATCAGCGTCAGCAGGGATCCCGCGACAATCGACAGGGCTACGAACCACCATCCGCTGTCTATCGCGGCAAGAACCAGAAACCATTTACTGGTAAATCCCACCGTCGCAGGCATGCCGATCATCCCCAGCGCCCCAATAACCAGGGCCGCCATTGTCCAGGGCATCTGATGTCCAAGCCCGCGGAAGGCCGCTATCGAACAGGAGCCGGTCCGGTAAACCACGCAGCCAATCGCAAGAAAAAGACCCGATTTCAGAATGGCGTGATTGAACAGGTGCAGAACCGCCGCCATCAGTCCGCCAATATTGGCTAAGCTTATGCCAATCAGCAAATAGCCCATCTGCGCAACAGAGGAATAGGCGAGCATGCGTTTGACATTGTCCTGAAATATAGCCGTGATGGACGCCGCAAACACCGCCGCAAGCCCCAGTGGCAGAAATACATAAAGCATCGTCTCGGTTTGAAATAAAAACCCGATGCTGAACATGGTGTACAACACACGCAGGCCGGCATAGAGGGCGACCTTCGTTGCTGTGCCAGCAAGAAACGCCGTTACCACCGAAGGCGCGAAGGTATAGGCATTGGGCAGCCAGAAATGCAAAGGGAACATGGCGAATTTCAAACTCAATCCAACCATGATGAACGCAAAGCCCATGCGCAGCGCCGTGTTGTCCCCGAGGGTGCTGATCCGCACAGCTATATCCGCCATGTTCAGAGTGCCGGTCAGCATATAGATCAACCCAAGCCCGATAACATAGAAAGAGGCCCCGATCGTTCCAATGATGAGATAATTGAACGCCGCCGTCAGAGCGCGTCTCTCCCGTTGCGCCCCCATGGCCACCAGCACATAAGCTGACAGCGAACTGATTTCCAGGAAAACGAAGAGATTGAACGCATCCCCCGTAGCCACCACCCCCAGCATGCCGCCCAGACATAACAGCAGCATGGTGTAGAACAACGGCTGGCTGGATTGCGGAATTTCCTCGTCCACGCTTTTGCGCGCGAAAAACGCGCAGCACAGTCCAACAGCGCTGACAATCACCAGAACAAAAGCATTCGCCGCATCGATACGGAATTCTATTCCCCAGGGCGGTTCCCAGCCGCCCATATGATAGGATAACATTCCGCGGCTTAACACCTGCACCAGAATGATCAGCGATGAGAGCGCCGGAATCGCAGCTCCGATGAGCGTCAAACCCCAGGCCAGGATGCTGCTGCGCGTCAGTACGCATAAGATCGCCCCTAGCAGGGGAGTCATGACCGCGATGACCGGTAAATGCCCGGTGATCATTGGCTTTGGACGCTCTCGCGCTCGATGGCGTGTTCTATGGCGATAAGCCCTGCCTCATCCAGCGTGCCAAAAGCCTCATGGATGCGAACGGCCAGAGAAAGAGCAATCGCCGTGGTCGATATCGCCACGACAATCGCCGTCAGGATCAGAACATGCGGCAAAGGATTTGAAAACAGTTCAGGCTTTCCGGTTAAGATCGGGGCCGTGCCTCCGATGATTTTCCCTACGCTGATGTAAAGCAGGAAGACTGACACCTGAAAGACATTCAGTCCGACAATCTTCTTGATCAAATGATTCCGGGACAAGACGACATAAAACCCCGACATCATCAGAACAACGACGGCCCAGTAATTATAATTGGCGAGAAAGAAATTCTTGTCCACCGGCGCTTAATCGTCCGCTGGCGCGGGCAGTTGACGCGCAGTGAAACAGATAAAGATCACAACCATGGTGGCGGCGACCGTCACCCCGACTCCCAATTCTATCAGAAAAATGCCCAGATGCTGACCGGCGAGCGGATCGGCATTCAGGACATAATATTCCAGATAATTTCCTCCCATTGCGAGGCATGCAAATCCCACCCCTACATAAAGAAGCCATCCCAACGCCATCACCCGCGCCAGAATATGCAATGGGGCGAACTCCAGCAACGCTTCCTGTCCAAAAACCAACCCATAGAGGATCAGGCCAGAGGCGAAAATCACTCCTGCCTGAAAACCGCCCCCCGGGCTGAAATCACCATGGGTCTGCACATAGAGCGCGAACAGCAAAATCACAGGAATCAGGACCCGTACGCACTCGCGCAAGATGATATGATGACGAATATCCGCCATTACTCCCTGCCCTTTCCCTTTGGCAAACCGCCATTCAGCAAAAGCAGGACGCCGATTCCTGCCGTGAAAATCACTCCCGCCTCTCCTAGAGTATCAAATCCGCGATAACTGGCCAATACTGCGCTGACAATATTGGGCACGCCGATCTGCGCTTCTGTTTTGGATAAATATTCGGGCGCGACGTGAAGGTGCGCAGGGGCGTCCGCACTGCCGAAAGGAGGCGCCTCCAGCAAGCCATAGATCAGCAGCACGCCTGTCAGTACAGCAACAAGAAGCGGAAATACATTACCTCGTGTGACGGGCGTTTCTTCATGTTCCGTCAGAGCCAGCGCGGCAAGAAAAAACACCAGCGAAACTCCCGCACCCACCGCCGCTTCGGTGAAAGCCACATCCACCGCGTCCATGGCTACAAAAAGTCCGGCGCTCAGCAGGCTGAAAACGCTCCCCAGAACCGACACGACGACCAGATTGCGTAATCGGACGATCGCTAGGGCGGTAATCAGCAGGAAGGCGAACAGGGTGATATTTATGGCGTGTTCGATGCGGCCTTCTCCTCTGCCTTCAAACGATCTTCCTCTGGCGGCGTCCCTTGCCCCCTGCTGTAGGCTGCGTAGGCAAGCGCGTGCGCAGCAACAGGAGAAGTAAAATAAATGAAGAGAAATATCAGCCCCAGTTTCAAGCTTGTCTGGCTAAATCCCGACTGCAATATAAATCCGCCAAGTATAAATCCGCTTCCCAGAGTGTCCGTAAGGCCGGCGGCATGCTGTCTGGTAAACACATCAGGCATGCGCAGAACGCCCAGCGCTCCAATGAAAATAAACCCGCTTCCGATAAGGATCAGAATCCATCCGAGAATGAGACATATCAGATTCCAGGCTTCAATCATCGTTATGGCGCCTCATTATCACGGCCGGCCAGCGGGCGGATTCATTTTCTGACTGTTTCCGCGCGTGTCCAGTAACGGATGAATTTCATAAACGCAACGCCACCTATGAAATTGATGATGGCGTAGGCAAGCGCGATATCGAGAAAATCAGGCCGCCCGGTCAGAAAGCCGATAGCTGCAATTAACAGCACCATTTTCGTCCCAAACATATTGACCGCCAAGACGCGGTCGTAGGCTGTCGGGCCTGATACAAGACGCACCAGGGCCATCGCCATCGCGCAAAGGATGACTATGCCTGCAAATATGAACACCGCTAGGACGCCGCCTCCATTGTTAGGTGTTTATCAAGATCTGTTAGGTGTTTTTCAAGATCGCGCACACGCGCATCCATCTCACAGCCTTCTTTTCCCCACGCCATCCCTTCATGCAAAGCGTGAACGAGGATCTGATCCCCCTGTTCAGAAATATCCAGGGAAATCGTTCCCGGGGTCAAGGTGATGCTGTTCGCGAAAATAACCCGGCCAATATCGGATCTCTGGTTTGCCGGAGCCCAAAACAATACCGGGCGTATGGGCAATTTCGGATCGAGTATGATCTGCGCGACCTTTAGATTGCTGTAAAAGATCTCACGCAGCAGCCAGCCAATATACTGGAACAGGCGCCAGTTCACACGCAGGAACAGCACCCCGGGCTGACGCATCAACGCCGTGAGCCCTATCACCAGAGCGCAAGCTGTGAGCCCCAACCCTAGCTGCAATGCATTAAAATAGCCTGACAAAGCCAGCCACAATGCGAACAGCATGACATAGGTAACAGACAGTCGTATCAGCTAGGGTTCTCCTCATCCAAATTAGAAATATTCTGCTAAACAGAAAAGTCTATCCGCAAGATCCATGAACAAAAACTACATAGAGTCGAAAAGGTTTCCAAAATAACCAATATACATCCAGTCTCTAATTACCAATTTTGTATCTAAAAAACTTCCCAAAATCTAATTCCAAAGTAAACTCCATCTGAAAAACGAAAGCTATGCCTTGCAGAGACAACACTGTGAAAAATGAATCATAATGTGAATACAGGCGACGAAGCAAAATCCGGCATTCAAAATATAACCGGCACCGTTAAGTGGTATGATCCGGTGAAAGGCTATGGCTTCATCAGTCCTGACGACTCGAAATTCGGCGATGTGCTTTTGCATAATACCTGCCTGCGTCAGGCGGGATATGACATCGCTTATCAGGGCGCCACAATAGAATGTCTTGCCAGCCCTTCTCCCAAGGGATTGCAGGCGGTTCAAATAACAGGCGTCGATAATAGCACGGCAATCGCGGATTCTCAATCACGCGGCCCGCGCACAAAAACTCCGATTCAAACTGCGGGAGAATTTCAAACCGCCACGGTAAAGTGGTTCAATAGGGTGCGGGGCTATGGATTTGTAACGCTGGAAAATGGCGAACCGGACATCTTCCTGCACATGCAAACCTTACGCGCCAGCGGAATGGAAACCGTAGCTCCGGGACAGAAGATACGTGTGATAACCGGCGCTGGACCAAAAGGGCTAATGGTGCTGGAAATCAGGGTATAGAAGAATCCATTTCCATGCGCGCGCTTTTCCTTTTCGTGCTGATCATTCTGTATCCGGTTGCGGCCCTGGCTGGCGCGAAAGACCGGCTGATCATCAAGACCCGCACAGGCGACGCGGCGTTTTCTGTCGAGATAGCCGATACGCCGGAAAAACGATCGCTCGGCCTCATGTATCGCACAGAGCTGGCGGCGGATGCGGGAATGCTGTTTGACTTCTCGCAAATGGCGCCGGTCGCCATGTGGATGAAAAACACGTTTATCCCGCTCGATATTGTGTTTATCAACGCTGACGGTGTGATCGTCAACATCGTCGAGCGCGCCATCCCGGAAACCCTCACCCCGATCCAGTCGCGTGGCCCCGTTCTGGCCGTACTGGAACTGAATGGCGGAACCTGCGCCCGGAAAGGGATCAGACCCGGCGACAAGGTGCTGCACCCCCTCTTCCAGGACAAGGGATTAACCGCTCCCCGCTCTGGCGTTTGGCCGCCACCCGCATGGAATACCGTGGCGCAAAAGCTTCCGTCTCCTTGAAATGAATCTCTAACAAGGCATTGATTTAAAATAATATTTGTCTCTTTGTCGCGCGCCGCAATCTCTTGCCAGAATTGTATTTTTGCCGCACAGGGTAAAAATGAGTAACCGGTCAGTAAAAATAAATGACAGCCACTCAACAACTGGCATAGGCTACTGTCCGGTAGATCAATAACAAGAACTGCGACACTTTCCGCCTTCATTGATCTCTTCTCTGTGGGTGCAAAGGGCGGGAATTGCCAGCAAAAAAGCGTGGCTATCTCAGGTCCATTTTCAAGGGGGGTCAGCATGTCAATAAACCATGGGTTCGCCCGTCATTGCGCCAGTAACGCAGGACACAAACCCGTATTCCGTTTTTTGTTTTCAACCACCGCTTTGGCTGGCGTAATGCTGGCCGGGCCTGTTGGCGCCGTGGAATACAGCTACGGAGAAGTCAGCGGTTCGGTTGACACCATTCTCTCCGCAGGCGCTTCCATACGCACAAGCGAAAGGGATTGCGAGAACATCTCCGACGCCAATGGCGGCTGTCAGAAACGCAACAGCACCGGCCTACAAAGAGGCTCATCCCCCGGCGTCAATTCGGACGATGGCAATCTGAATTACGATCAGTGGGACGTGTTTTCCGGCGCCGTGAAGGCCACTTCCGAAATTCAGGCGAGCTGGCGAAATTTCGGCGCCTTCGTTCGCGGCACGGCGTTTGTGGATCCGGTCATCGACAATGTGGAATTCCGCGAACTTGAAAGCCCGCAGCGCAGTGAAGTGTCCCAAAACGCAAAACTGCTGGATTATTTCGTGACCGGCAGTTTTGCCGTCGGGAAGCAGAATCTGGAGCTGAAGCTGGGCAATCAGGTGATCAGCTGGGGCGAAAGCACCTTTATTCAGAACGGCCTCAGCCAGATCAACCCGATCGATGTCGCGGCCGTGCGCAAACCCGGATCGGAGCTGAAGGAGTTCTTTACGCCCATACTGGCCGCCCGAGCGTCGCTTGGACTGCCGCATAATTTCAGCATTGACGGATTCTATCAGTTCAAGAGCGACAATGTCGTGCCTGACCCCTCCGGCACCTTTTTCAGCGCCGCCGACATCGTCGGCCGCGGATCGCAACCCATTCGCGGCGGCGCCTATGATTTTGGCGATGATGCGCGTTTCAACCCCTTCGTGATCGCCAATGGTCTCGATCATGAAACCCAGTGGTACAGCGCGCAGGGTGTGAACGTTCCCGCTGTCAGCATAGAACGCAACAATGACAAAAATGCTGACGATGGCGGTGAATTCGGATTCGCGCTGCGTTATTTTGCTTCCGAACTCAATCAGGGTACGGAATTTGGCTTCTATTTCATGAACCTGCATTCGCGTTTGCCGATCATTGAATTCTCCCGGCAGGATCCAGCGACAGCCAAATACCACATCACTCCCTTCGCCGCCCTGCCTGGTGAAATTGGCGGTTTCGGATCAACTGTGGGCGCCGCACCGCCCGGCGGCTCCCGCAACGCCTTCGAAGTGGCGCAATCCACCTGTAACATCATCGGAGCCGGCGGCGGCACCTTCGCCATGGCGGCGAATGGCGTCGGCTCGGCCAACACGCCGTTCTCCTTCGATCCCAACGCGGATGGCGCGCCTGGCTTCGGCCCCAATGACGCCATCGCCAATAGCGTGCAGGATCTGGCGGCGGGACGGCTGGCGCTGGCGCTGCCCGGCGGGTACACCAACTGCAACAATATGGTGCGGCTCTTTAACCGCGGTCTTGCCACAATTGACGACATCACGGCTGCCGCTCTCTCCAATACCCAGAGTTACCGTCTGCATTATCCTGAGAATATCGAGACGATCGGCCTCAGCATGAGCACCACGATCATGGGAATTGCCGTGCAGGCCGAAGCCACCTACCGGCATGATCAGCCATTGAATTACGCTTTCGCCGAACAGGCGGCGCTGGCGAATGATCTGAGCGGCCAGACGGCGTTCGCCACGCGCGTGCCGCAAGCCGGAGGGTTGAGCCCCTTCGGCTTTCCGGACGCCCTGGGTCTCAAACAGGTCGTGGCCGGGGCGGGGGCGGGTCCCGGCGGCGCGAATGTTCTTGACGCGGCTGTACCCAATTTTGTGTTTACGCAATCCTCCGCCCTTAATCAGACGGCTGCGCGGACCGGGCAGACAACCTTTACGGATCTTGCCGCCATCCAGGAAAACATCCTTGGGTTGCCGGCTGGCGCCATCAACCAGGGCACACCGCCCATACCAGGTCTGCCAGCCATTGGTTTGCAGCGGGAAATCCCCGCCTCTCTGGCCGATAAAGCGGCATTGGGCACGCTGACCGCCACCGACGTGCTGGGCGTTCTGAATTTCACCGCAGCGGACGCCGCAGCCCTTGGCCTTCCTTTTAATGATGCGGCCGCCCGCGCCGCGCAGGTGGCCTCTGTCGCCAATGCCAGCGGATACATCACCATCGATGCGCTGAACAGCAATCCGCGCACGACGATGCCGACGGGAACCCCGCTTTCCGGAGGGGTCGACGCCACAGGCGCGCCGGTATTGAGCGGCTTTATCGCACCGCCTTCAGCCATTGTTTCTGGAAGTCCCGCCGACGTGCCACTGACCGCGACGCTCGGCGGTTTGCCTGCGCCGCAGACCACGGCGTCCGTCATTCCCGCTTCAAAAAT
>DMKG01000294.1:0-9824 GCA_003454415.1 Alphaproteobacteria bacterium | reverse complement strand
GTCTCCCGCTTCAAAAATGGGGCGCGACGGCTTCATCAAGCCAGCCTATGAGGATGTTTTTACCGCCCAGACAACCTTTACCTCCCTCCTTTTCGCCTCTAATCCCATGGTTCAGTTCGCCAGCGCGGACAGCGGCGCGCTCGTGACGGAGGTTGGCATGGTTCTCGTGCCTGGCATTTCCACCTCTTCAGGAATAGCCGGGGGTAACACCAAGGGGCTCGCCAACAGTCTGGCGGCGCAGACAGCCGCCCTGAATCCTGATCTGGAACTGGCCAGCGGTTACGCCACCAAATTTTCCTGGGGCGCGCAGGGGCTGATGTCGCTGACCTATAACCGCGCGTTTGGCTCGCCCATCAATCTGACTCCCAGCATTGCCTGGAAATGGGATTTGGGGGGCAATACCCCCCTCCCCTTCGGCAATTATCAGGCGGAGCGCAAGGCGATCACGCTGGGCGTAACCGGGACCTATCTCGCGAGCTGGGCGGGCTCAATCAACTGGACCTCCAATTTCGGTCCGGACGCGCCCCTCGATGACCGGGATTTTGCTTCCGTCACAATTTCCTATGCATTCTGACGGAGCAGCGTCTGACTCGAAAACACGAAATGCCTGGAATTCCCCCCTAGCCCCTCTCTTTACAGGGAGGGGCGCTTTGTATCTGTGGTCCCCCCCCCGGCTGGCAAGGCGCAGGATGAAAACCACAGCCCTTATCAGAAAGCAGAGTTTCAGACGGCCTCCCCTAGCCTGTATTTACATTCCTTAACCCCCCCGGCCATTCCAGACTTGTCCATCAATAAGACTTGGCGGCGCCGGACCGGCTGCGTATGCTCGAATCCGCCATCATGAAGAGATTCGTAATGTTTCAACCGACATGCGCCATCATACGGGGCTGGCGGAGCCTAGCGCTGATATGGGCCGTTCTGCTTCTCAGTCTATCATTTCTTTCAGCAGTAAGGGCGGCGCCAGACCCCAACCTCAGTCTTGTCCGGCAGGCGGTAAACGCCATTGAACGCGGTCAATGGCTTCAGGCGCGCGCGCTCGCAGCCCAGGCCAGCGATCCGGTTGCAAAAAAGCTGATCACCTATCTCTATCTCACATCCGGCAAGGCCGATCCCGGCTTTGGGGAAATCGCCGCATTTCTGATCGCCAATCCGGGCTGGCCATCACGCAAGGAACTTGTCATACGCTCGGAAAATAACCTGCCTGATACAATGCCCCTGCAGGAGCGCGTCGAATGGTTTCGCCGGTTTCCGCCCTATACGGCAAAGGGAAAATACCGTGCTGCGGCGACGTTTCTTGAAGCCAGAGACAATAAGACTGGCGGCAGATTGTTGCGAGAAGTCTGGCGCGACGGCGGCTTCAGTGGAGATATGGAACGCGAAATCCTGCGCGACTACGGCGGCCTGCTGGACAGACAGGACCATATCGCTAGGCTGGACGGATTATTGTGGCGCGGCCAGCGCGACGCTGCGGCACGCATGTTCAGCCTTGTTGGCAAGGATATGGAACTGCTTGCCAAGGCGCGTCTGGCCCTGCGTTACCGCGCGCCGGATGTTGACGCCGCCCTGGCGCGGGCGCCTAATCTGCTACGCAACGATCCTGGACTTTTTTATGAACGGGTTCACTGGAGGCTGAATAACGGAAAGCCTGAACAGGCGCTGGAACTGGCGCGTCACGCGGCGGGCGGCTTGCGGGCGCCCCAGACGCCGGTTGCAGATATCTGGATGAAGCATCAAATCACGCTCACCCGGCTGGCGCTGGAAAAACACGATTATCAGACCGCCTATAACGTGGCGAGAACCCATGCATACCAGCTTCCGGATGACGCGGCGGCCTATGCCGAGGCTGAGTGGCTGGCTGGCTGGATCGCGCTGCGTTTTCAGAACCAGCCCGCAAAAGCCTTTCCCCATTTCACCCGGCTGTTCAACGCTGTGGTCACGCCTGTGAGCCGCAGCCGCGGCGCGTATTGGGCGGGGCGGGCGGCCGAAGCGAAGGGCGACCGGAAAACGGCGGACTTCTGGTATTCCGAAGCGGCGCGTTATCCTGTGAGCTTTTACGGCCAGCTCGCAGCGGAAAAGCGCGGCGGCACGGTTCTACGCGCATCTCTCGACAATACCCAACGTCCCACGGAAAAGGAATTAAACACCTACCGTCAGCAGGAACTGGCGAGAGCCACGCATATCCTGATCGATCTGGATAAAACGGCGGCGGCGAAACTGTTTTATCTGGCCCTGCTGGACCAATCGAAAACGCCCCAGTCCTTCCGCCTGGCGGCGGATTTTGCCAGCAATTTGCAGAAGCGCGATTTCGGGATTCTTGCAGCAAAGACCGCCAGCAGGCATGGGGTATGGCTTCTGGAAGAGGGTTATCCCGTCATCAGCCTGCCACGCGATCTGGGCGGCGGCCAGGGTGCGGAGATCGCTCTGATCCTCGCTCTGTCAAGGCAGGAGAGCAGTTTCAATATATCAGCAGTCAGCCCCGCCGGCGCAATCGGCCTGATGCAACTGATGCCCGCGACCGCCAATGGCGTCGCCCGCGCCCTGAGAATCCCTTATCAGCCTCAGCGTCTGGGCACGGACCCGGTATATAATCTGCGCCTGGGAACGACGTATCTGAACGGCCTCCTGGACAATTATAGCGGATCCTATGTAATGGCGCTTGCAGCCTATAATGCGGGCGGCAGCCGGGTGACGAAGTGGATGGCCCAAAATGGCGATCCGCGCCAGTCCCTCGACCGTATGATCGACTGGATCGAACTGATCCCGTTCAGCGAAACCCGCAATTATGTGCAACGGGTGATGGAGAATGTCGGCATCTACCGCCTGCGGCTTGGCGAGGCGGCGGACCCGTTCCGTTTGGAGCAGGATCTCCTGCGCGGAAAAGCGGCGCGAACCATTCAGCTGGCGCCGCCGGAAAAACCTTCCAGAAAGACGGGGTGAGGGCGCTACCCCTTTCGCTTAACCGCCTGAATGAGTTGCTCGAAGCCATTCAGGAAATCGGAACGCTGCTTTTTTCCAAACACCGCGCTCTGACTGGTGATTACGCCCTGTTCACGCAGTTCGCTCAGCAGGTTGCGAGTGGCGAGCACTTCGCCAATACTGGCCTCGGTGAAGGGTTTTCCGTTAGGGCTGATACAGGCTGCGCCCGCTTTTATCACCCGCGCCGCCAATGGAATATCGGCGGTGACGCAAATATCTCCCGGTTCGATCTGTTCCACAATCCAGTCATCGGCCGCATCCGGCGTTGCGGGCGCTACATGCTGGCGAACCAGCGGCCCATCTATACCACGCAGCCACTGATTGCTGACCAGCACCACCGGCAGGACATGGCGGGCAGCCACCCTTAACGCCTCCTGCTTTACCGGGCACGCGTCACCGTCAATATAGATGTGCACAGCGTCCCGTCACATCCCGTAAAGATCAGCCTTGTCCAGCGTGTTCTGCACGATCCGCACGGAAGCCGCGTCGATCATCACGCCTTCATACTGCACTGCGCCTTCGCCACGGGCCACCGCCTCTGCATAGGCGGCCGCGAGTTTACGGGCGCGTTCCACTTCTTTCGGATCCGGAGAGAATACGGCTTGCGCGATTTCAACCTGGCTCGGATGGATCGCCCATTTGCCCACCATGCCCAGAATGGCGGCGCGTTCCGCTTCGCGCCGGTAGGCCTGCGGATTGCGAAAATTGGCGAACGGCCCGTCCACGGGATCAAGTCCGTTGGCGCGCGCCGCCACCGTCATCTTGAAACGGGTATAGTGCCAGATATCGCCGGGATAGGAGGAATCCCCGCCGATATGGCGCACGTCGATACCCTGGCTCGCCGAATAATCGCCCATTCCGAAAATCAGGCATTCGAGACGCGGCGTGGATTTGGCGATTTCCTCCACATTCATCATGCCTTCGACTTCCTCGATCAGCACCTCGATGCCGATACGCCCTTCGACAAGACCAAGTTTTTTCTCAAGCTGGTTGAGCAGAGTGTCGACAAAGCTGAGATCGGCCGCCGATTTCGCCTTGGTGAGCATAATGGTGTCGAGATTTCGGCCGGCTTTTGTCACCACTTCGATGATGTCGTCATGGCACCATTCGGTGCTGCAATCGTTCACGCGCACGCATCGCACCTTCTTGCCCCAGTCCAGATTATTCAGCGCATCGGCGATGGTGTCGCGCGCGCCGGGTTTGGCGCTGGGAGCAACCGCATCCTCAAGATCAAGAAATACATGATCCACCTCGGCAAGCCCCGCCGCCTTCAGAATCATTTTCTCGCTGCTTCCCGGTACAGAAAGCTGGCATCTGCGGGCGCGTCTTACACGTTTGGACATTTTCCTTATCTCCCTTTCATGGTTTCACCGGACAACGCCAGCCTGGCGCAGCGCCTCAATTTCCTGCGTGGAAAAACCCGCATCCTGTAAAACCAGATCGGTATCTTCACCCAGCAGGGCGCCGCGCCGTGCAACGCCTCCCTTCGTTCTGCTCATGCGGACAGGCGTGCCTGCGATACGGACATTGCCGCGTCCCGGCTGCTCCACCTCCGGCAGCATTTCCCGCACCGCCGTGTGCGGATCGTTGAATATATCCGCCACATTATTGACCGGGCCGAAGGGAATTTTCCCTCCCAGACATCCCGCAAGCTCCTTCTTGGTCAGGGTGCGCGTCCAGGCGCTGACCAGTTCCACCACCTCGGCATTACGCGCCACCCGCGCCGCATTGAGGGCGTAGCGTTCATCTTCACCCAGTTCCGGCCGGCCCATGCTTTCGGCGAGGATTTTCCAGAAATGGTCCTGGGGACAGGCGATCGAGACCCAGCCGTCTTTCGCTGGAAACAGGCCGAACGGACACAGCAGCGGATGCGCATTTCCCTCAGGCCCGGGAATGACGCCATCATAGCTGTGCTGGTAGACGATGCGTTCACATACCGCCAGAATGGCGTCATACATCCCGACATCGACATACTGCCCCTCGCCGGTTTTTTCCGCATGGCGCACCGCTGCAAGAATTCCAAAAGCCGTGAGCATGGCGGGAATGATGTCACCCACCCCCGGGCCAATTTTCAGCGGGGTGTTTCTGTCCGGTCCGGTAATTCCCATGATGCCGCCCATGGCCTGGGCGATCACATCGAAAGCCGGCCATTCCGCATACGGACTTTTACCGGTGCGCGGATCGCCAAAACCGCGAATGGAAGCGTAGACCAGCCTCGGATTGATCAGGGCAAGGCTTTCGTAAGAAAGCCCCAGCCTGTCCATCACCCCGACACGGTAATTTTCCACCAGAACATCGGCGTCCCGCACAAGGCGGCGCAACACGTCCTTTCCCGTTTCGCTTTTCAGATCGAGCGCGATCGAAAGCTTGTTGCGGTTGACGCTCTGGAAATAGCCGCCAAAGGGCATATCCTGCCCGCTTTTCAGATTGACCGTGCGGGTCATGTCGCCGCCCCTGACCGGCTCGATCTTGATGACGGTGGCCCCCTGGTCTGCAAGCAGCATGGTGGCGTACGGCCCGGCCAGCATCATGGTCAGGTCCAGGACCTTCAGGTCCTTCAGCGCGCCATTCCTGACCGGTGATGAAATCATCTAGGTCCGCGTTTCCTGATCAGAACCCGGCGCTCCCCTTCGAACACCTCCTTGCCGTCCTGGTTCAGGCCGTAATGCTTGAAATGCACCACGCCCGCATCTTTCTGCCCGGAGTCGTCCTTGGCAAGAACTTCCGTGTACGCATAAAGGGTATCGCCGTGGAAAACCGGGGATTTGAGGCGGATCTTGTCCATTCCCAGTTCGCGCAGGGCGTTTTCGCCGGTATCCTGCATGGAGAGGCCGACGACAGTTGCAATGGTCACGCCGCCAAAATTCACCCGGTGCGGGAAAATTGCGCCGGATTTCGACATCAGGTCTTCATTGAAATGGCCCTCTGCCGTGTTCATGACCTGCAAGGTGGTTGCGACATTGTCATATTCCATGATCGTCTTGCCGCGCGCGTGGCGATACACGTCGCCTATGGTGAAGTCCTCGTAATAATTACCCGGTCCCGTGAGTGACATGACTATTTCTTCGCCCTCCCCAGCAGACTGTCGGAAATGATCCGCATCTGGATTTCGGACGTGCCTTCGAAAATCTTGGTCAGCCTGGCGTCGCGCCAGTAGCGTTCGACCGCGTGCAGCTTGGTATAACCCGCGCCGCCGAAAATCTGCAGCGCCTCGCTGGTCACCCGTTCCGACATCTCCGAAGCGAACAGTTTCACCATGGCCGCCTCGCGGTCACAGCGCTTGCCGGTGTCGATCTGGTGGCAGACGAAATACATCAATTGCCGCGCGGCCTCGATTTCGGTCGCCATTTTGGCGATCTTGAAGCGGATCGCCTGAAACTCGCCGATCGGCTGACCGAACTGCACCCGTTCCTTGGCATACTCCATGGCGTCTTCCAGCGCGCCCTGCGCCAGACCGATGGAGCGCGCCGCCGTGTGGGCCCGCGCCCGCTCCAGACCCGAACTGATCTGATAGAAGGCGTTGCCCGCCCCCTTGGCGCCGCCGACCTGGGCGCTCAGGGGAACACGGCAGCCGTCAAAGGCCAGTTCAAACGTGCTCCACCCGAAATAACCGATTTTCGGGATGGGCGATCCCTTGCAGCCTTTCGGCAATTCGCCGCGCGGCTTTTCGACGATGAAGCCGGACATGCCCTTGTGGCGCGCCTTGGGATCGACCGCTTCGGTGCGCGCCACGACATAGATGTAATCGGCGTCATCGGCGAAGGTGCACCAGTATTTGTTGCCGGTGATCACCCATTCATCGCCCTCCCGCACGGCGCGGCAGGTCAGCGCCGACACATCCGAACCGGCGCCCGGTTCAGACATGGAAAACGCGCCCAGCCACTCTCCGCGCGCAACCTTTGGCAGGCGCTCCTGAAGCTGTTCCTCGGACATGCCGCGCGCGCCGATCAGCCCATTGCCGCGGGCGATCAGGCTCGCCACGCTCATCCAGCCGCGCGCCAGCTCCTCGGCGACCAGGCAGTATTCGAAACACCCCAGCCCCATGCCGCCGTAACGGGTGGGAATGGTGATGCCGAAATAACCCATATCCGCCAGTTTCTGGCGCAATTCGAATGGAATTTTGCCCTGCACCGGATCCAGTTCGTTTGCTACCGGCAGCACTTCCTTCATCGTGAAGGCGCGGGCGGATTCCTTGATCATCCGCCGCTCTTCGGTCATATATCCTTGCGCCGCATCAGGATTGATATCCCATGCCTCGCCTAGCTTGTCTGCGGTACTCATGTCCTGATCCTCACTAAATTCGTACGCTGAAAATCAACAACCAGCTCCTTGCGCTGGTTGAACCCTTCCGTATGCCAGGTGACGATGCCAAACCCTTTCATCTTCTCCGAAATCCGCCTGTCCTTCACGGTGGAGCGGGCGGTCAGCGTATCGCCTTCATAAACATTGCGGTGATAGGTGAGCTGATCCACCCCCAGAAACGGTCCGCCGCCTTCGCTCAGATCCTCTACCGTCAGGCCAAATACCGTGTTGAACACGAGCAGGGGGTTGACCACAATGCCCGGATGTCCCTGCGTTTTTGCATATTCGGCATTGAAGTAAAGCGGGTTGTAGGAAAGCGTCAGGGTCGTGAACAGGGAATTGTCCCCGGCGTTGATGGTGCGGCCCCAATGATGCTCGAATACTTTTCCTATCTCGAACACGGCGTAATGATTGCCCTTAGGCAGCAGCTTCGCCCGTTCCGTAATGTTTCCCGGCATAATCTCTCCTAACCTTCAGCTTCCAGGCGGCTGACCGGTGGCGTCCGGAATTTCCGGAAAGCCCCTGCCCAGGGCTTCTGGATTGCCATGACGTTTCAGACCGCGCAATGAATTTTTTCTCAGGCCGCCTGCAGCAATGGCGCCAGATCGGCGAAATTGCCGATCGACTCCAGATCGTTGATGGCCGCCGTCAGTTCCTGCGCCCTGCCCTTTCCGATTACAGGCGTGGCGATGGCGTAAAACTTGTTCTGAAGTTTCTCCCATTGCGCTCCGAGATCGCTGGCGGGCACACCCACATTGGCGCTCAGCGCAAGGCTGCGCCCATCGGACAGTCCAATGATGACCTCACTCTCCTGGGCATCCGGTTTATTATGCACTTCAACGCGCACCTTGTCCCGCAGCGCCATCAGATCAGGACGGTTGGCGTTTTCATCACTATAGGTTTCTATACTCGCTGTATCCAGTCCCGTCAGGGCGAAAGCCGTCGTCATCCTTAGGCTGAATTTGGTCTCCAGCCCTGTTGCGGGCTCCGGGATATTGCATACCCGCAAATGGCCCTTGTCCACCATCACCCTAACTTCCCGGATATTTTCAGGCCGCAGATCATGCTGACGGCGCAAGGCGTGCGAGGCCTCCAGGCTGGAATGGGTGAGATAGCAGGCGGCATGATATTTGAACAGCGCGCCGCGGATATGGCTGCCGCCCTTCGGTTCAGCCAAGGCGGCTTCTGGCTTCAGTCCCTTGCTCTGGGTTTCGCCAAAACCCTGTTCCACCTCAAGCACATCCGGGCGGCTGGTGAATCCCTTCGCCGCCAGCCGCGCCGCCAGCAATCCGCTCATGGCGGCATGGCCCGCATGGAAGGGCTTGCACATGGTGCCGAACATGCTCTTGAAACCGGAGGCCTGGGTGCCTGCAATCCCCAGCGCCACGGCGGTCTGCTCCGCATCCAGTTGCAGCAGATTGGCCGCCGCCGCCGCCGCGCCGAAACAGCCCAGCGTCGCCGTCGCATGCCAGCCGGCCGCATAATGGCTGGGAGAGACGGCCGCGCCGATGCGGCATTCGGTCTCGAAGCCCGCCACGAAAGCGGCGATCACCTCGCGTCCGGATTTGCCATATAGCTCCGCCAGGGCCAGCACGGCGGGCGCCACAGGCACGCTGGGATGGCCCATCATGAACAACTGCACGTCATCATAATCCAGGGCATGGGAAGCCGACCCATTGATCAGCGCGGCCTGGGAGGCGGTGACCTTTCCAGGCAGGCCGATCAGGCTGGCCTGGGGATTGCCGCCTTCCCCCAGCGCTTCTTCATGCAGGATTCCCGTCAGGGGCTCTTTCGCGCCCGCAAACGTAACCCCCAGAAAATCCAGCAGACATTGTCTGGCCATGAACGCGGCTTCCGCCGGCAGCGTGTCATAGCGATAGGCTGCCGCCTGGGCCGCCAATTTCCGGGTTAATCCTTCCGCCTGCATGCTCCGCCCTCCTCCGCGAATGATGCGCATAATAGCATGTAAACCAATCTAGTGTAATGATTTGCCTGCTAATATAAAGATACATTATAATGGGATCGACCTGTATAAGCGCCGCCGGTTGTCAGCGGACAAAATCACTGGGAGAGGGAATGACAGAACGCACATTAAGGGGGAAAACCGCTGTAGTGGGCATCGGCGAAACCACCTATTACAAACGCGGCGGCGCGCCGGATCCGGAATTCGTATTGGCGCTCAAGGCTATCCTGGCGGCCTGCGAAGACGCCGGTATAGACCCGCGTGAGGTTGACGGTTTTTCATCCTACAGCAACGACCGTAACGACCCGTCGCGTATCTCCGCAGCGCTCGGACTGAAGGAATTGAAATTCGCCTGCATGCAGTGGGGCGGCGGCGGCGGCGGCGGTTCGGCGGCTGTCGCCAATGCGGCGGCGGCGGTGGCCAATGGCGTCGCCGATACGGTGGTGGTGTTCCGCGCGCTGGCGCAGGGACAGTTCGCCCGTTTCGGCCAGGGGCCGAAAATGTCCGCCATTGCAGGCGACATGGCCTATTCCATGCCTTATGGCGTGATGTCCCCCGCGCAGATGTTCGCCATGCGCTGCAC
>DMKG01000135.1:3640-3769 GCA_003454415.1 Alphaproteobacteria bacterium | reverse complement strand
GACGACAAGGGCTTCTATCATTGTTTTTCCACGGGCAAACATGGCGACGCCATTACCTTTATCATGGAGACGGAAAATCTAGGCTTCGCCGAAGCGGTAACGAAACTCGCCGGGGAACTGGGAATGACT
>DMKG01000135.1:3056-3377 GCA_003454415.1 Alphaproteobacteria bacterium | reverse complement strand
TGCCTGTGGCCTCCAGATCCGGGCCGGAGCGGGACCGGGCCTTCCGGGAGCGCCGCGCCGGGCTTTATGAGATCATGGGGCTGGCGGCGGCTTTTTACAGGGAGCAGCTCGCCCTGACATCCGCCGCGCAGGCGCGGGCCTATCTTGAACGGCGCCGCGTGCCGCTAACCTTATGTCAGTCCATGGGGCTGGGTTATGCGCCGAAAGCCCGTAGCCTGCTCTGTGACGCCCTGCGCGCGAAGGGTGCGGCGCCCGATCTTCTGGTTGAGGCGGGCCTGGCGATCAGACCAGAAGGCGGGGACGCGGTCCATGACCGCTTCC
>DMKG01000135.1:0-2891 GCA_003454415.1 Alphaproteobacteria bacterium | reverse complement strand
TCTCCATGACCGCTTCCGGGACCGAATCATGTTCCCGATCACCGATAACAGCGACCGGGTGATCGCCTTTGGCGGAAGGGCGATGTCGGCTGAAGCTCAGGCCAAATATCTCAATTCCCCCGAGACGCCGTTATTTCATAAGGGCAATGTCCTGTACAATCTGGCCAATGCGCGGCGAGCCCTTGGCGCCGGCAACCCCCGCGCGCCGGATACGCTGATCGTTGCGGAAGGGTATATGGATGTGATCGCCCTGACGGGGGCCGGTATTACAAATGCGGTTGCGCCCCTGGGCACCGCGCTGACAGAAACCCAGCTTGGCCTGTTATGGAAATTCACACCCGAACCCATTCTCTGTTTTGATGGGGACGCCGCCGGGCGCAAAGCGGCGCTGAGGGCGGTTGAGCGGGCGCTGCCCTTGCTGAAACCAGGCCATTCCCTTCAATTCGCCATTATGCCCCAGGGTCTCGATCCGGATGACGTCATCAATCAGAGGGGGATGAAGGCGATGCAGGAGATCCTGGCCAGACCGGTACAGCTGATCGATCTTCTGTGGTCCTCGGAAGTGGAGCGTATTACGCTGGATACACCCGAAAGGCGCGCGGGCCTGGAGGGGCGACTGGCGGCGCGTCTGAAGGAGATCGCCGATCAGACGGTGCGAAACCATTACCAGGAAGAAGTACGGGCAAGAACCCGGAAACTGTTTCAGCGCGCTCCGGATCAGGGGGCGGCCCCTAAAAACATGATGGGCCGGGCTTCCGGCGCGTGGAAACGCCGGGCGGGGGGGCGCAACCCCGTCATCGCGGAGTTCGCCGGACCCGCCAGTGGCGAGGTGAAGCGCAGCCTGTTGGCCGTCGCGGGCGCCGTTCCCAATCTTGCCGCCCGCCGTGAGCGGGTGATCCTGTCAGGGGTGTTGCATCACCCCGAATTACTGCAGGGCCATCTGGAGGTTTTTTGCAATCTGAGCCTGGCGGATCCCGGACTTGACAGATTGCGCAGTACAATCATAGACCTGATAGCTGAGTATCCGGGGCTTGAAACTGGCCCCCTGCAACGCCATTTGATTGACCTGGGGCATGGGGGACTGATAGACCAACTGACAGCTTCCGGCTTTTTGTCGGGTGACTGGTATTGCGGGCCGGGAGCAGCTTTTGCGGATGCGCAAAAAGGTTGGCTTCAGACCATTCAACTGCATGCCAGGGAAACCCATCTCAAGCAGGCGATTGATGAGGCGACCGAGGCGCTTGCGATGGATTTTTCCCACGCCAACGAACAGGCGCTGATGGCGTTGCAGAAGCAAGTGGCGGAAGAATTGCAGAATGGGCTGGCCCTTGGTCTGGACAGCGGATTTGGCGAGGCGTCGGGACGGTGAAGGAATGTTAATCAATGCCGCTTATGTTGAAGCGGATAGTTGATTTATGATTTTTTCTTATAATATATATAATTAAGAAGTTTTTCTAAGATTTTGGATGAATTTTCATCCCGTGTGGTCTTTTGATTACTGTGGTTTTTTGATTACTGTGGCACTAACTACTGTGGCAATGCAGGAGACGATAGATGGCAGTTAAGACTGCAGAAGCTGTGGCGGCCCCGGAAGCGCCGCAGGAGCAGGACGCACCCGTCCTTGATTTGACCGATCAGGCTGTGAAGCGGATGATCCGCAACGCGAAAAAGCGCGGCTATGTGACCTATGAAGAGGTCAACCAGGTTCTTCCTTCTGAAGAAGTGTCTCCGGAGCAGATTGAAGACACCATGGCGATGCTTTCGGAAATGGGCATCAATGTTATCGACGCCGATGAGGCGGAGGAAGCCAGCGAAAGCAAGGACCTTACGACCGCTAACGGCGTTCCGGCGGTGCGTACGGTGGGGGCTAGCGAATCGGATCGCACGGATGACCCGGTGCGTATGTATCTGCGTGAAATGGGGAGTGTTGAACTGCTCTCCCGGGAAGGCGAAATCGCCATTGCCAAGCGGATCGAGGCTGGCCGCGAGACTATGATCGGCGGGCTGTGCGAAAGCCCGGTCACGTTTCAGGCGATCATCGTCTGGCGTGAGGAATTGCTGGAAGAGCGCGTATTGCTGCGTGATATCATCGATCTTGAAGCGAGTTTCGGCAAGGGGCCAGGCCAGCCGGTTCCCATGATTCCGGTCGTCGAACCTATTGCCCCGCCGACGGGGCAGGCCGCCCCTTCGGCCGCGCAGGGCGAAAGGCCCGCCACCGGCGATGACGAAGGCGGCGACGAGATGTCCTTTGACGATGGGGATGATCCGGACGCCGAGAACAACATGTCGCTGGCCGCCATGGAAACCGCCATCCGCCCCCTAGTGATGGAAACATTTGACAGGATCGCGGCGGCCTACAAGAAACTGCACAAGCTGGAAGAGGCGCGCATCACCAACGCCCTGTCAAGCACGGCCATGTCGGATGCGCAGGAGAAGAAATATCTCAAGCTGCGTGACGAGATCGTACAGCTTGTCAGCAAGCTGCACCTTAACAACAACCGTATCGAAGCGCTGGTGGAGCTGTTATATTCCATCAACAAGCGGCTGATGGGGCTGGAGGGGCGGCTGATCCGCCTTGCGGATTCCCACGGCGTCGACCGGCGGGAGTTTCTCAACCAGTATTTCACCAATGAACTGGATCCGAACTGGACGCGCCGGGTAGGCCGGCTGAGCGGCCGCGGCTGGAAGAGTTTCATTCAGAACGAGCGCGTGAAGATCAAGGAAATCCGCGATCAGATCGCGGCGATCAGCCAGGAAACCGGCCTCGCCACCTCGGAATTCCGCCGTATCGTGCAGAAGGTGCAGAAGGGCGAAAAAGAGGCCCGCCAGGCGAAAAAGGAAATGGTCGAGGCCAATCTGCGCCTGGTGATCTCCATCGCCAAGAAGTACAC
>DMKG01000137.1 GCA_003454415.1 Alphaproteobacteria bacterium | reverse complement strand
GAATCTGTTGGATATGCTGTCAGCATTCCATATGCCTTGGAGGCAGGGAGATAAAATCCTTATAAAATGAGCAGGCGCTCCGTTACCTCGCGCCAGACCACAGGACCTACATGGCCCGGGTCAGTTCCTTCTGTAAGAAGAGAAAAAAGTCCAGAGCGCATGGAAATGGATGCAGCCCCAAAAACAGGGCCACCCGGTTCGATCTTAAAGCGGTCAGGCGACCGCTTTTTTTTCCAGATTCTGAAGCGGGCCAAAAAATTCGAAATGTATCTGCGCGGACGGAACGCCGTTCTTTTTCAGCGCCTGGTAAACGCCCGCCATGAACGGCTCCGGTCCACAGAAATAATAATCCGCATCGGGAACAGACGCGAGCGAACCGATTACAGCTTCGTCGATGAAACCGGTGCTGACGTTACCGCTGCGGGTAATCCCGGGTTTTGCCGGATCGCTGTAACGGTAAAACGCCTTGAGACCTGAATGTTTTTGCGCCAGAGCATCCACGGACTTCCTGAAGGCATGCGCCTCTTCATTCAGGCTGCCATGAATAAAGACAATCTCGCGATCCGGTTTTGCCTCAAGCGCCGCCTGCAGAATGCACAGGATCGGCGTAACCCCGACGCCGCCCGCCAACAGCACCAACGGGCGCGCTGATCTTTCGTGCGTATCTAGAAAGAACTCTCCACAGGGCGGCGCAACTTCCAGCGTGTCACCCACCTCCATCGAATCGTGAAGCAGATTGGAAACATAACCGGCCGGCGCATTGACTTCTGCGGCGGGTTCGCGCTTCACACTGATGCGGAACCACTCCTTTCCCGGGCTGTCGGACAGGGAGTAATTGCGCATGGTGGTCTGGCCTTCCGCCGCTGGAACGCGCACAGTAAGGTATTGCCCTGGTTTGAAATCCGGTAAGGGAACCCCGTCTGCGGGGAAAAGATAAAAAGAAGTGATCGTGCTGCTCTCTCTTTCCTTGCGCTGGATGCGGAAGGGTTTGAAGCCCTCCCATCCTCCGGTCTTCCTGGCGTTTTCAGCATAAATCTGCTTCTCCCGGATGATCAGGATATCGGCAAGCAGACTGTACGCCTCGGCCCATGCGTTGATGACCGCATCCGTTGCCCCCTCTCCCAGTACCTCACGTATGGAGGCCAGTAAATTTTCCCCGACAATCGGGTACTGATCAGCCCTGATGGTCAGTGAAGCATGCTTCTGCGCGATCAGCTCCACGGCGCCTCCCAGCGCCTCCAGATTGTCAATATTCGCTGCATAGGCTGTAATGGCGCCTGCCAGCGCACGCTGCTGCTTTCCCGCTTTTTGATGGGCGGCATTGAAAAAGGGAGCCACCTCCGGATTATGGGAAAACATTCTCTTATAAAAGTGCCGGGTCAGTGTTTCGCCATGTTCGGCCAAGATCGGGGCCGTGGACTTGATGATGGCGATGGTCTGCGGATTCAGCATGGACACCCCTCTTTAATATGTATTACTGATACATATTATGCTTAGGGCATATAATATGTATTTTCAAGGCATATTTACATGCAGCTGACCGTTTTTACTGATTATGGCCTCCGCAGCCTGATGTATCTGGCCGCTAACCGCGACAGCCAGTGCAGCGCCCGCAATATCGCAGAACATTACGGGATATCCCGAAATCATGTGGTGAAGGTCGTGCACCGTCTGGCGCAGCTCGGCTACATTATCAGCGTCAAGGGAAAAGGCGGCGGAATCCGTCTGGCGCAGAACCCTGAAACCCTGAAGCTGGGTGATATTGTTATGTCGCTGGAACCCAATATGGAACTGGTCGAATGCTTCAACCGGGCGACCAATACATGCAGGGTTACAGATACCTGCAATGTCAAACACTTCCTTGCCGATGCAAACCGGGCGTTCATAGCTGAACTCAACCGGCATACGCTTGCTGAAGCGGTCTCAAATGTAAAACGCTTTCTGCTTCCGCTAACCGCTACTCCACCGGCTTAAAGGCGACGGCCTGTTTGACCGCTTCCTTTTTTTGCGCGGAACTCAGGCGCGCGCCCAGCTTCGTGAGCTCTTCCGCGTCAAATTCCAGGAAACCGTTTTTCGCCGCCAGATAATACCATTTATAGGCAGCCACCAGATCCTGCTTTTCCGGTGGGCCGGAGCTAGCCAGACGACCCAGATTGAACTGGCAGTTGGCGTGATTGCGCCGGGCGCATTCCCCATACCAATACGCTGCGCTTTCAGGCGATGGAGAAAGGCCCGCCCCTGCCTCATAAAACGAACCAAGCGCGAATTGCGCGGCCACATGCCCACCCTTAGCCGCCAGCTCATACCATTTGGCGGCCTCGGGTAAATTTTCCGGCTCCACCACGCCAGATTCGTAATAATCTCCCAAGCGGAATTCCGCCTCATGATCGTTGCGCGAAAGGGAAGCCTGCTTCCACCACGCCACGGCCTCTTCATATTTACCGTGGTCGAATAAATCCTTGCCCTGATCCGCATGCACAGGTTTAGACGGCAGGCAGAGGAGGCTGGTGAGAAAAAACAGGCTAAGTAATCCGCCGCGCCGCAGGAAAGCCCCGATTTTGGCGTCCGTCACACGCATCTGCCAAATCCTAATGGGTGTCAGAT
>DMKG01000280.1 GCA_003454415.1 Alphaproteobacteria bacterium | reverse complement strand
ATAGGCCGTCATCCAGCCGTTGTCGTGACGGACCAGCAGCAGGTTGCCATAGCCCTTGAGTTCATTGCCTGAATAGGCAACCACGCCGCTCTGGGCCGCCCTCACAGGAGTTCCCGTTTCCGCAGCGATGTTGATGCCGTCATTGTGCAGACCGTTCGGCTTGGGGCCAAAATCTGAAAGGATCGGGCCGGTGGCGGGCCACAGAAAACGCATCGTCTCCGGAGAGGATGGTGCAGACGGCGGCGCGATGGCGGGTTTGGGCGCGGGCGCCGGTACAGGCGTGGGCACAGGGACCGGAACTGGGGGAGGAAAAGCGGCGGCCAGTTCATTTCCCTGCTTTGGCGCCTCAGGCGCGCGCCCGGGATCTTCAGAGAAAGTCGGTTCCCCGGTTTCCACCCGCAGGCCGGTCTGATCCTCGCCTTCATCCCGCACCCCGTTCGCAGCGGCCATTCCGGGGGGTGGAGCCACAGGGACTGGAGCGGACGCCGGGCCGGGTTTCGTCACCAGGGGGGTGGAGGAGGCAGCCGCGCCGCCGGCGGGGACCGGAGGCGCAGCGGGGGCCGGGAGCGGCGCGCTCTGCACCAGAGTCTGCGGTGCTGGAGAGCGGCCCGGCGGCGCGGGGGCGGATGGGGATGCAGGAAGGGGCCCGTCGTTCTGTGCGGGCAGACGCAAGATCTGTCCTGGCCTGATCAGATTGGGGTCCCGCAAGGCATTGGCTTCCACCAGCGCCTGCAGCGCGGTGTTGTGATAGCGCGCTATGGCGGATAGCGTATCCCCGGGCTTCACCACCACCGCTCCCTCGGGAGGCGTATTTCCGGAAGCGCCATCGCTGGCGGACGAATTTCCGATGATCAGCGGCGCGGGCGTCCCGCGTGGCGCGCATCCCGCCAGGGTGGCGATGCACACCCCCAGGAACAAAAGGAAAAGACGTTCTCTACCCATCCCCATTCCGTCTTAGAGCGGCGGACGTTCAGATTGAATCGTAACTTCTACTCCGTCTCTGCAAGCGAAGCGAAGCAGCCCAGACGCCGCAAGCAAAAGCCTGAGTTTCCGGCTCTGGATCGCCACGCCGCTTCGCGGCTCGCGATGATGGTGGATATGCAAGTGACCCATTATGAACGTCCATTGCTCTAACGTGACGGCTGGATTTCCACCGCAATGCCGCGCACCAGGGGCACGAAGCGCACAGGCAGCAATTCCTCTGTGTCATAACCGCTTTCGGTGCGCGTGATACGCTGGATGTTCTGCGATCCGGCCTTCTCTCCGAGGGGGATCAGCATGAACCCGCCAACCGCAAGCTGCTCCAGCAACACAGGGGGCGGAGTTTCCGCGGCGGCAGTCACGAGAATGCGCTGAAACGGCGCCTGCTCCGGCCAGCCCTTGCACCCATCGCCCAGCCGCGTCGAAATGGAATGCAGGCCAAGACCGGCGAAACATTTTTCCGCCCTGATCAACAGCGGCCGGTGCCGCTCTATGGTGTATACCCGGCGGCACAGGCGCGCCAGCACCGCCGCCTGATAGCCCGAACCCGTACCGATCTCCAGCACCACGGTCCGTTTGTCGAGGCGCAGCTCCTGGCTCATGAACCCGACGATATAGGGCTGACTGATGGTCTGGCCATTGCCAATCGGAAGCGCGGTATTTTCATAAGCCTGATTTCTTAACGCCTCCGGCACGAATATTTCGCGCGGGGTGCGTTCAATGGCCGCCAGCACCTGGGGATTGGTAATTCCCTGACGGCGCAGCTCCATGATCAGTTTTATTCTGTCGGGTTCCAGATCGCGCATGGGCGCACACCCCTTCCCCTTTATATTTCGAACGCCTTACGAATCGCGCGTAGCGTCCTTTCATGGGTCAGATTAAGATGTAGTGGCGTAATGGAGATATTTCCCGCATAAATCGCATGCAGGTCCGTACCCGCCGCCGGATTGCTGCGGATGCGCTGAAAACCCGTCCAGTAATAGGGGACGCCGCGCCGGTCCGTTCGCGCCTCGATCTCCAGCAGAGACTGATCCCGCCGTCCCTGGCCCGTGATCTCGATGGCCGGGCTATGACCCGGTGGCGGGTCGGGAAAGTTGATATTGATCAGCACGTCCCCGGGCCATCCCTCCTTCAGCAGCCTGCGCAGGATAGCAGGCGCCATTTTCTCCGCAACGCCCCAGTTGATCTTTCCGCCGTCCTGAAAACCATAGGTCTGACTGAGCGCGATTGAAGGTATGCCGAGCACGGTGCCCTCCATCGCGGCGGCGATGGTGCCGGAATAGGTGACGTCATCGGCGATATTGGACCCGCGATTGACGCCCGATAGCAGCAGATCCGGCCGGTTCTCCTTCAGGATTTCAGCGACCGCAAGCACCACGCAGTCAGTGGGCGTGCCCATCACCGCATATTTGCGCGGGTTGATCCTGCGCAAACGCAGCGGCGTGTGCAGGGTCAGCGAATGCGACGCGCCGCTCTGCTCGGTTTCCGGCGCGACAACCCAGACATCATCGCTGATTTCCCTTGCGATACGCTCCAGGCATTTCAGGCCGGGCGCGTTGATTCCGTCATCGTTGGAGAGCAGGATGCGCGGCCCCCGCCCGCTTACACTCTTTCTGGGCCTAGCCATTTTTTCTGATCACATCCTGGCCGTTCATATAGGGACGCAGGACCTGCGGCACGCTAACAGATCCATCCGCTTGCTGATAATTTTCCAGCACGGCCACCAGGGTGCGGCCAACGGCCAGGCCAGAACCATTCAGCGTATGTACGTAACGAACGGCCTTCTCTCCACCGGGGCGATAGCGCGCTTCCATGCGCCGCGCCTGAAAATCCCCGCATTGGGAGCAACTAGAGATTTCCCGGAACATGTTCTGGCCCGGCAGCCAGACCTCCAGATCATAGGTCTTGCGCGATGCAAAGCCCATATCGCCGGTGCATAACAGCATCACCCGGTAATGCAGGCCCAGACGCTTCAGCACTTCTTCGGCGCAGGCGGTCATGCGCTGATGTTCGGCCTCCGCCTGCTCCGGCGTCGTGATGCTGACCAGCTCCACCTTGGAGAACTGGTGCAGCCGGATCATTCCCCTCGTATCCCGCCCCGCCGCGCCCGCTTCCGCACGGAAACAGGGGGTGAAGGCCGTCAGCCGCATCGGCAGATCCGACTCCGCGAAGATCTTTTCCCGTGCGAGATTGGTCAGCGGCACTTCGGCGGTGGGGATCAACCACATATCATTGGTGGTGCGGAACTGGTCTTCGGCGAATTTCGGCAATTGCGCCGTGCCGAACATCGCCGCATCGCGCACCATCAGGGGGGGGGCGACCTCCGTATAACCGAATTCTTCAGTATGCAGATCAAGCATAAAGGCGGCGATCGCGCGCTCCAGTCTCGCAAGCTGGCCTTTCAGCACCACAAAGCGCGCCCCCGAAAGGAGCGCCGCCGTTTCGAAATCCATCAGTCCCAGGCCTTCACCCAGCTCAAAATGCTCCCGCGGCGTGAAGCCGAATGCTGGCGGCGCTCCATGCTGGCGCTCTTTCCTGTTCTCCTTTTCATCCGCTCCCAGCGGCACTTCCGGCAAGGGAAGATTGGGAATGCCCCCCAGCAGACGATCCAGCTCCTCCTGCCGCCGCCGTTCCTCGCCCTCACCTTCCTGAATGCGCTGTTTGAGATCAGCGACCTGGGCCATCAATGCGTCCGCCGCCGCCCCGTCGCCTCTGCAGAGGCGACGGGGCGGCGGCGGACGCATTGATGGCCCAGGTCGCTGATCTCAAACAGCGCATTCAGGAAGGTGAGGGCGAGGAACGGCGGCGGCAGGAGG
>DMKG01000075.1:10859-19878 GCA_003454415.1 Alphaproteobacteria bacterium | reverse complement strand
CATGGCGACCAGTCGATTTACGACGCCCTGGTGCGTATGGCGCAGGAGTTTTCCATGCGCCTTCCGCTGGTTGACGGGCAGGGCAATTTCGGCTCGGTGGATGGCGATCCCCCTGCCGCGATGCGCTATACAGAGGTGCGCATGGCGCGCGCCGCCCATACGCTGCTGGACGATCTGGACAAGGATACGGTGGATTTCCGTCCTAATTACGATGGTTCGGAAAAAGAACCGGTGGTCCTGCCCGCGCGCTTTCCCAATCTGCTGGTGAACGGCGCCAGCGGCATTGCGGTCGGCATGGCGACCAATATCCCGCCCCATAACCTGGGGGAGGTGATCGACGGCTGTCTTGCCTATATCGAAAACCCCGATATCAGCATCACGGAACTGATCAAGATCATTCCCGGGCCGGATTTCCCCACCGCGGGTCTGATCATGGGGCAGGGAGGCATCCGTTCGGCCTATGAAACGGGGCGTGGCGCTGTCCTCATGCGGGGACGCACACATGTGGAGCAGTTGCGCAAGGATCGCGAGGCCCTGATCATCACCGAGCTTCCCTATCAGGTGAACAAGGCGAACCTGATCGAGCGGATAGCAGAACTTGTGCGTGAAAAGCGTATCGAGGGGATCTCCGAGCTTCGCGACGAATCCGACCGTACAGGCATGCGGGTGGTGATCGAAATCCGCCATGACGCCTCTGCGGATGTGGTGCTCAATCAGCTTCACCGGCATACCGCCCTGCAGACGAGTTTTGGCTGTGCTTTGCTGGCCTTGCAGGGGAACCGGCCTGAAATCATGAATCTTCGCCAGCTGATCGCCAGCTTCGTGGATTTTCGCGAGGAGGTGGTCACACGGCGCACCCGCCATGAACTGTCCCAGGCCCGTGACCGCGCCCATGTTCTGGTGGGCCTTGCAATCGCTGTCGCTAATATCGATCCGGTGATCGCCATCATTCGCGGCGCCCCCAATCCCGCATCCGCCCGTGAGTCCCTGCTGGCGGTAGATTGGCCGGCAGGGGATGTGGGGCCGCTGGTGAAGCTGGTGGCCGATCCACGACATAAGGTATCCGATAGCGGCACTTACCGTCTCAGTGACGAACATGCGCGCGCCATACTGGAATTGCGGCTCGCGCGGCTAACCGGGCTCGGCCGCGAGGAAATCGGCGAAGAGCTGAAGGAATTAGGCGTGAAGATCGAGGATTATCTGGCGATCCTGCACTCGCGGGAACGGGTGCTGGAAATTATCCGTGATGATCTGGCGGAAATCCGCGAGACCTTCGCGACGCCGCGCAGATCCGAGATTGTCGAAGCCGCTGATGATCTGGATGACGAAGATCTGATCGCCAGTGAGGACATGGTGGTGACGGTCACCCATAACGGCTATATCAAACGGGTTCCGCTTTCCACCTATCGCGCCCAGCGGCGCGGAGGCAAGGGACGCACAGGGATGGCGACCCGGGAAGAGGATTTCGTCTCCCAACTTTTTGTGGCGAACACGCACACGCCGGTATTATTCTTTTCTTCCAAGGGTATAGTTTATAAACTTAAAGTACTGCGTCTGCCTTTGGCCACGCCCCAGGCCCGAGGCCGGCCGATGATCAACCTGCTGCCTCTCGCACCGGATGAGACCATCAACACCATCATGCCCCTGCCTTCGGACATGGAGAGCTGGCCCAATCTGAACGTGATGTTCGCCACCGCCAGCGGCAATGTGCGCCGTAACGAACTTTCGGATTTCGCCAGCGTCAAGGCGAATGGCAAGATCGCCATGAAGCTCGACCCCGGTGATGAAATTATTGGCGTCGCGATCTGCACCAAGCGTCATGATGTTCTTCTGACCAGCCGCAACGGTAAATGTGTGCGCTTCCCGGTGCCGGAGGTGCGGCTGTTCCGCGGGCGGGACTCCAGCGGGGTGAGGGGCATCCGCCTTGAGGATGACGACCGGGTGATTTCCCTTTCGATTCTGGGGCATGTCGATTCCACCCCGGCCGAGAATCGCGCTTATCTTCGGCAGGCCGCCGCCATCCGCCGTTCGATAGAGGCGGGTTTGGCCGAGGACATGCAGGAAATCGAGGACGCTCTGGGTGAGGAGGATGAAACCGATGCGGCGGATACGGAGGAGGCGATTCTGAGTTCGGATCGTTATGGTGAGCTGGGGGCGTTCGAGCAGTTCATTCTCACCGTCAGCGAAAACGGCTTTGGCAAGCGCACCTCCGCCTATGAATACCGGATCACCAGACGGGGCGGCAAAGGCATCTGGGCGATGTCGGTATCCCCCCGCAATGGACCGCTGGTTGCCGCTTTCCCGGTTACGGAAGAGGATGAAGTCATGCTGGTGACCGATGGCGGTCAACTGATCCGTCTGCCGGTGGAGGGGATTCGCGTTGCTGGCCGTATGACCCAGGGCGTAACCCTTTTACGCACAGCCGAGGAAGAACGGGTAGTGGGGGTGGCGCATCTGGAGGATGCCGGAGAGGATTCGGCGAATGGCGCAGACGGCGAAGAGGGAGCGGGTGGGAATAGGGATGGTGTTTAGCGAAGTAAATTGCTAGACATTATAAAAAACGCGGGCTTTTCCGGAAATGGGGCCGCAGCGGAATGGGGCCGGAGCGTGATGTTCTTCAATAAAGTCAGCAACATGCTCTATATATTGGTTATTTATCAGCTTTCAGGTTTGGATGAATTCATCTGACCGCAAGTTGATACAGGGAAGCACAGTATGCAGCGCATTGGAGTATATCCCGGGACGTTCGATCCCATTCATAACGGCCATATCGACATTATTCAGCGCGCAACCCGGCTGGTGGACAAACTGGTCATAGCGGTCGCCATCAATGAAGATAAGGGGCCGCTTTTCAGCCTGCAGGAACGCGTGGAGATGATGCGGGCGGAAACTGAGCGGATGACTGGTCCCGATGTGGCGTCCATAGAAATCGTGCCGTTCAAGAATCTGGTGACCCAGTTCGCTGAAGAAATGGGGGCCCAGGTGATCATCCGGGGATTGCGGGGCGTTGCGGATTTTGACTATGAATTCCAAATGGCGGGCATGAACGCGCGTCTCAATCCAAGGGTTGAGACCATATTCCTGATGTCGGAAGCCAGTAATCAGGCGATTGCATCGAAACTGATTCGTGAAATCGCCAGGCTGGGAGGGGATGTGGCGGATTTTACTACTCCCGCGGTTTCCGCAAAGCTCTCCAAAGCGTTTGCGCGCTGACCGGCTAAATACATACGGACGAAGGAGAATTTTTATGGCGATGGATCCGGAAAACACCCTGCATTTGGAGTTAAAAGACGGTCTGGTAGTCATTCAATTACTGCCCGATGTGGCCCCGGGGCATGTGGCCCAGATCAAGGCGCTCACGCGGGAGGGCTTTTATGACGGCATCGTCTTTCATCGGGTGATCGAAGGCTTCATGGCGCAAACGGGCGATCCCACCGGCACCGGCATGGGGGGATCGGAGCGGCCAAACCTGAAGGCGGAGTTCAACGCCACGCCCCATGTGCGCGGAACGGTCTCCATGGCGCGTTCCAGCAATCCTGATAGCGCCAACAGCCAGTTTTTCATCTGTTTCGATGACGCCAACTATCTGGACGGGCAATACACCGTCTGGGGGCAGGTGGTGGAAGGCATGGAGCATGTCGACGCCATCAAGAAAGGCAACAAGCTCAGCAATGGCGCTGTCAGTGAGCCGGACAGGATCATCAGTCTCAAAGTCGCTGCTGATTGAATTCAGATCCATTCCAGTTTTAACAGGTAAGTATATGAAGAATATCGTTTTCGCGGCGTTCATGGTGCTGGCGGCCAGTCTTTTCCCGGGTGGGGGCGCCCGGGCGGCCGGGCCTGAAGACACACTCTATCTTGATCTGAAAGATGGTCGCGTCGTCATTGAATTATATCCTGAAATTGCCCCCAAGCATGTAGAGAGGATCAAGACGCTAGCCAGAAGGGGGTTCTATAATGGCGTGGTGTTTCACCGGGTGATTGACGGGTTTATGGCGCAGACAGGTGATCCCACCGGGACGGGCATGGGGGGTTCGGATCTGCCGGATCTGAAGGCTGAATTCACCAAGACCAGGCATGTGCGCGGCACCCTGTCGATGGCCCGTTCCTCCGATCCGGACAGCGCCAATAGCCAGTTTTTTATCTGCTTTACCGCCGCGCCATTTCTTGATGGCCAATATACCGCCTTCGGCCGGGTGACTTCCGGCATGGAATTTGTGGACGCCATCAAGCGCGGGGACGAGGCCAATAATGGTCAAGTCACGGATCCAGACAAAATCGTCAGAATGCAGGTCGCCGCTGACGTGAAAGAGTAGGGACGGCGCCTTGTGAGGGGAGGGATTCCCTTACTCAGGGCGGGAGGATGATGCCGCCTCCCGAAACCGGAATGGTATTGTTTATATAAGCTTGTCAGCCTCCCTTGGCGTTAATCATTCATATCAGGGCCGCCGTTCCTTTTAAGGAGTTAAGCATCCGGGACCCCAGACTTCATGCGTGTAAGTCAATTCGATTTTAAGTTACCCGAAGACCTGATCGCCCTGCGTCCCGCTACGCCCCGGGATACGGCGCGCTGTCTTGTGGTGCGATCGGGCGGCGTTCTCGAAGACAGGCGGATGCGCGATCTGCCCGCGCTCCTGGGGCAGGGGGATTTGCTGGTGTTCAATGACACCAGGGTCATCCCAGCGGCGCTGACGGGTCATCGCCGGGGACGGCATGGTGGTGTTGCCCGTATCCATTTCACGCTGCACCAACCCGCCGGGCCAGATAGCTGGCGCGCCTTCGCCCGCCCCCTGAAGCGATTGCAGGCGGGCGATAAGATTACTTTTAGCGATGGCTTTACCGCTCAAGTGCAGGAAATAAGTAAGACCGGTGACGTCGCCCTGCAGTTTAATCTGGCTGGGGAGGCATTGGACGCCGCTATCGCCCGGCATGGGGAGACGCCATTGCCCCCCTATATCGCCGGCAGGCGGGCGGTGGATGCGCAGGACCGCGCCGATTATCAGACTGTTTTCGCCCGGGTTTCCGGTTCTGTCGCGGCGCCCACAGCCGCCCTGCACTTCACGCCGGAACTTGTCTCTAGACTTGAAGAGGCTGGCATAAAGCATTGTTTTATTACGCTGCACGTGGGGGCAGGCACCTTTCTTCCCGTAAAGACAGAGGATACAGACGCGCATCATATGCATGCGGAATGGGGTGCGATTCCGGCGGCTTCCGCCGCTCTGATCAATGCGGCCCATGCGGAGGGACGGCGGGTGATTGCGGTGGGAACGACGTCACTGCGTCTACTGGAAAGCGCGGCTTCCGAGGATGGCAAGGTTTCGCCATGGAGTGGGGAAACCCGTATCTTTATCACGCCGGGGTACAAATTCCGGGTGGCGGATGCGCTGATTTCGAATTTTCATCTCCCCAAATCAACCCTGTTCATGCTCGTTTCCGCTTTCTGCGGGCTTGAGGTGATGAAAAACGCCTATGATCACGCCATTTCCTCTGGCTACAGGTTTTACTCTTATGGCGATGGCAGTCTGCTGTTCCGTAGTCCGGCATGAATAAGTTCACATTTGCCCTGGAGGCACGGGATGGCGCCGCACGTACAGGCGTCATACGAACGCCCCGCGGAGAAATCCGGACCCCGGCTTTCATGCCGGTCGGCACGGCCGCCACGGTAAAGGCCATGCTGCCAGGATCCGTTCGTGAAACGGGGGCGGATATTGTGTTAGGCAATACCTATCATCTGATGTTGCGCCCAGGAGCGGAAAGGATCGCGAGGCTGGGGGGCCTGCATCGCTTCATGAACTGGCCGCATCCGATATTGACGGATTCTGGCGGTTATCAGGTCATGTCTTTATCGAAATTACGTAAAATGGAGGAAAATGGGGTTACTTTCCGGTCGCATGTCGATGGTTCAGCGCATCTGCTGACCCCTGAGCGCAGCATAGAAATTCAGCTCATGCTTGGCTCGGATATTGTCATGGTGCTTGATGAGTGCACGCCTTATCCCGCCACTTACGATCAGGCCGAAGCCTCCATGCAGCTTTCCATGCGCTGGGCCTTGCGTTCTAAGGACGCCTTTGAAAGGGCGGAGGCCATTTCCCGTGGCCATGCGCTGTTCGGCATCGTTCAGGGCGGGGTCTATCCTGAGTTACGGGCGTCTTCCGTAAAGGCGCTGTGCGATATCGGCTTTCAAGGGCTCGCCATTGGCGGTCTGGCGGTAGGGGAAGGGCAGGACAACATGTTCCGGGTGCTCGACTGCACCACGCCGTTGCTGCCGGAAGACACGCCGCGTTATCTGATGGGCGTGGGAAAGCCTTCGGATATTGTCGGCGCCGTGCTTCGGGGGGTTGATATGTTCGATTGCGTGCTGCCGACCCGCAGTGGCCGCACAGGTCAGGCCTTCACCAGTGAAGGAGTGCTTAATCTGCGCAATGCCTGCCATGCGGAGGATCTGCGTCCTCTGGATGAAACCCTGAATTGCGAAGCCAGCCGCAATTACAGCCGGGCCTATCTGCATCATTTGGTCAAATCAAAAGAAATATTGGGCGCCATGCTGCTTACTTGGCATAATCTGGCATATTATCAGCATCTTATGCGGAAATTGAGAGAAGTGATCACGGAAGGGAGACTTCGGGAGTTCGCTGCTGACTTCCTAAGGGAGAAAGCCGGGAATTAACCGCGGCAGGATCGGGGGGCGATCAGACAGGCGTGAAACAGTTTACGGAATTCTTATTGTCACCCGCTGTTCGCGAGACGCAGAGGGCGCGCCGTGCGGAGCTTGAATTAATCACTTCGCTGGCAGCGCCTTTTCTGTTCATGCCGGTAGCCGCCGTAAGCGTTATCGTCTTCAAGAGCAATTATGATTTGATCGATGTCGGCTGGCTGGCGGCCTGGTTTTCGCTGCCTCTCTTGCTGTGGCTGATCTTGCGGCTGACCGGGGCGGTGCGTCTGGTGCGCGATCTGTATTCCCTTACGATCCTGCTGTTTGCGGGAATTGGCGCCGCCTTCTCCGGAGGCCTCCAGTCATCGATGCTGGTCGCGCTCTGCATCTTGCCCATAGAAAACATGATTTCCGCTGACCGCCGTCGTGTAGTTCTGGCTATTTTGTCGGTGGTTCTATGTCTTGCGCTTCTCTGGGGGCTGGGTGAACGAAAGCTTCTTCCGCCAGACCGTATGACGGAGGGGTTACATATAGCGACACAGCCTTTATCCATCATATTCGTCATGTTTTATAGTTTCCTGGTGGCGGATGCGTTGATCCGGCGCCGTACCGCGGATGCGCGGGCGCTTGCGGCGACAGAAAATCAATATGAAAGTCTGTTTGAAATGGCGCCTATCGCCATGCTGGAACAGGACTGGTCCGGGGTGAGAGGGATACTCGACAGGCTTGCCGCGTCAGGAGTTACGGATATCAAACAATATTTGCCCGAACACAGGGAAGTAGTTCTGGAACTGGCTGCCGCCGTAAAAACACTCCGCGTCAACAAGGCGGCCTTATTGTTATACCGTGCGGAAACCAGTGAAGATCTGTTCGAGCATTTTTCCCCGGAAAAATTGACGGATGATGAGCTGCGTAATTTCCGTCAATGGGTCATAGCCTTCGCAGAAGGGAAAAATGGCGGCTTTTTGAATGAAACCTCCAGCAGGCGGCGCAAAGGCGGGCAGGTTTACATCAGGGTGAGATCGGCCATTGCGCCCGAAAGCCGTCAGAACTGGTCAAGGGTCGTCACGACAATAGGCGATGTCACCGACCGTAAACGGACAGAACTGGCGCTCCGGGCCGCCAAGGAAGAGGCGGACCGGGCAAATAGCGCCAAATCACGTTTCCTGGCCAGCATGAGTCATGAATTACGCACGCCCCTCAACGCCATTATCGGTTTTTCTGAAATCATGCATAAGCAGTTATTTGGGCCTATCGGGCAGCAACGGTACATGGATTACGCGCTGGATATCCACCAGAGCGGCCAGCATTTGCTGAATCTGATTAACGATATGCTTGATCTGTCCCGTATCGAGGCAGGCAGATATGAAATCCATGAGGAATGGATAGACGCACGGGAATTGTTCGACTGGGTGCTAAATATGATTGAGCCGCAGATTATTGCTACGGGTGTTGAGGTCAGCGATGATATTTCCGAGGATATTCCTTATTTTTTTGCGGATCTTCGCGCCATGCGTCAGATCATGCTGAATCTTATGTCGAATGCGCTGAAATTCACCCCGCGTGGAAAGACCGCGCGCCTGTCCGCCCGTCAAGCCGCCGGTAATAACGGGATCATCCTCGAGGTTGCGGACACGGGCAAGGGAATTCCCGCCAAATTGCTGACGAAGATTACGGAACCCTTCGTACAGGCCGGTAATGTGGACACCCGGCCTGGTACTGGAACGGGGCTTGGGCTCTCCATCACCAAATCCCTGGTGGAACTGCATGGCGGCAAACTTCACCTGACCAGCGTCGAGCATGAGGGCACGACGGTCACTATCCATCTGCCCGTCGCAACGAGGCCAGGAGAGGACGCCCACACTTCAGGAGACGCTGCGGTCAATCCACGATGTCATTAATTAGGAACGGCTTTTCATCCGGTAACTGACCCGGGGGGCCGGAGCTGGTCCGGCATGGGCACGCAGATCGGCGAGAACGCCGGCTGGCGGCCTTTTTCCGCAATTTTTGGGAAAATGAGGGACGGATGCGTATTCATTCATTCTCAAGAATAACCTGTTAGCCTCTGTTCCCAGACAAAATTCCGAATTCAGGAAGCGGCCTTTCCGTGAGCAATGGGTCAGCGTGCCGCCCAGGGTATTTCGGGCTGAAGACAGGTTATTTACAGGGAAAAACCCACTCCTGAGCAAATTTTTCTTGCATGTTTGGATAGAGAGTCCTAACTAGCACTTCTAACGTCGATTTATAACCACTCTTACCTGTTTGGGAGATTGTGCGATGGGTGTTTCACTCGCTCTCAAAAAGGAAGGCGCGGGCCTTCAACCGGGATCAGTGCGCGGGCATTTTCGCAATTGCCCCCGGCAGACG
>DMKG01000075.1:2891-10614 GCA_003454415.1 Alphaproteobacteria bacterium | reverse complement strand
CGCGGGCATTTTCACAATTGCCCCCGGCAGACCTATGGGGTTCCGGCGCGTAGAGTGCTGCCCAATCAGGAGCGTAAAGTGTTCCTGATTGATTATGAGGCAGAGCAGCATACCAGCAGGCATCTTCAGATTTATCTGAGTATGTGATGCCCCGCGGTAATGGCTGTTAAACCGTAATTTTCAAAAAAACTGATTTCCGTTCCTGCAAGCCCTGATACTTGCCGGAATCAATCCTCGAATTTCTTACCCAAGGGAGGATGAGCTATGTCCGTAACCGCCCTCAAATTAAAAGACGCCGTCCCACATGTCCGGCCTGCCGGTCAGGTGGGGGCAGGCGCCAATAATTTTTTCAGCCCCGACGAACGCAAGGATTTTCTGATCGAGCGGGAAGGGCAGCGCTATGCCGGGATGCATCTTCTTATCGATTTGAAGAACGCCAGCCGCCTTGACGATATCGACCATATCGATCAGGCGATGCGGGATTGCGTGACCGCTGCGGGCGCAACCCTTTTGCACATTCATCTGCATCACTTCACGCCAAATGGAGGGGTGTCGGGGGTTGCGGTCCTGGCGGAATCGCATATCAGCATTCACACGTGGCCGGAATACGGCTATGCGGCGCTTGATGTATTCATGTGCGGGGCGGCGGAACCGCACAAGACGATCGACGTTCTGCGCGCGGCTTTCCTGCCCGGTGAAGTCGATGTAGAAGAACGGACACGGGGACGCGGCCTGTGAGCGATTGGCACGAAGAAGGGTTATACCCTGACATCCGGGCCCGTTTTCAGATTACAAAAGTGCTCTATGACAGCAAAACGGAGCACCAGCGGCTTCGTCTGTTTGAGCATCCCCGCTTTGGCAAGATCCTGACTCTGGATGACGTCACCCAGACGACGGAAAAGGATGAGTTCGTTTACCACGAAATGATGACCCATGTGCCAATCCTGGCGCATGGGGCGGCCCGCAACGTCCTTATCGTCGGTGGGGGCGATGGCGGGATATTGGAGGAGGTGCTGAAGCACCCCTCTGTAGAGAAAGCCACAATGGTGGAAATTGATGCCGGTGTGGTTGAATTCTCGAAGCAGTTTTTGAGCGAGATCTGCAAGGACGCGTTCGAGGATCCGCGCACTGATCTTGTGATCGACGATGGTTTCGCCTTCATGGGGAACTGTAAGGAAAGTTTTGACGTCATCATCGTAGATTCCACCGATCCGCAGGGGCCGGGCGAGATCCTGTTCACCAGCGAATTCTACCGTCGTTGCAAACAGCGGCTGACGCCGGGGGGCGTTCTGGTGACGCAAAATGGCGTTCCCTTTATGCAGGGGGAGGAATTGCGTCAGTCCGCCACATTCCTTCGCGATTATTTTGCTGATGTGAGCTGTTACCTCGCGACCATTCCGACCTATGTTTTTGGCGCCATGGCCATGGGCTGGGCGACTGATAATGCAGGCCTGCGCCAGGTTCCTCTTGAAACCCTGCAGGCGCGTTGCAAGCGTCTTCATCTCGGTGCGCGGTATTATACGCCGGAGGTTCATAAGGCCGCCTTCGCTCTGCCGCCTTATGTGTCGGAACTGCTTGCCTGATCGATATTCTGCGGCGGTGGCCGGTTAACGGCCCCTCACGCTCTTCTGGGTTGCTGATCCCAGTCCCGAAGCTTCTTTAGAGTCTGTTTCTTCTGATCTGAATCGAATAGGGATTCCCAAATCATTGGAGTTCTGTTTCAAGATACTGGCTGGGATGAGGAGGCCAGTATGGATGACAAAACCTTATTCGAATGATTTGCGCGAACGGGATGCCTGTTCGGTGTTGAACGGCCGTTCGAACCGCGAGACGGCGAAGCTGTTTGGCGTAAGTGTTGCAAGTGCAGTGAAGTGGTCGCAGCGGCTGCGTAGGACGGGAACTGCCGGAGCGAAGCCGTTGGGACGCAAGCAGCCGCGACTGCTGGCCCCGGAACGTGAGTGGATATTGGGACGCCTGGCTTCAATGCCCGATCTGACGGTACGGGCGCTTGTCGTTGAACTGCGCGAGCGCGGCGTAGTGGCCAGCCATGTATCCGTCTGGCGGCTGTTGCGCGATGCTGGCTTCAGCTTTAAAAAAAACGCTGTTCGCCACCGAGCAGGATCGGCCCAGGATCGCCAGACGGCGGGCGCAGTGGAAGAAGTATCAGGGGCGGATTGATCCTGCGCGGCTTGTCTTCATCGACGAGACCTGGACAAAAACCAACATGACCCCGATCCGGGGCTGGTCGCCGCGTGGCCATAAGCTGGTAGCCAAAGCGCCACAGGGCAAATGGCGAACCCTGACATTGATTGCCGCCCTGCGCTATGACCGGATCGATGCCCCATGCGTCTTTGATGGCCCGGTCAATGGCGTCAGCTTCCTCGCATATATCGAGCAGTTCCTCCTGCCAACCCTCAAACCCGGCGACGTTGTGATCATGGATAATCTTGGTAGCCACAAGAGCCAGGCGGTCCGTCAGGCTATCCGCACCGCAGGAGCAAAGCTGTTGTTCCTGCCACCCTACAGCCCGGATCTTAACCCGATCGAACAAGTCTTCGCCAAGCTCAAACTCCTACTGCGCAAGGCAAAGCAGCGATCTCCGGAAACTCTTTGGGCGAGAGCCGGAAAACTCCTCGACTGCTTCACAAAACAGGAATGCCGCAACTACCTTAGAAATGCTGGATATGCTTCAAATTAGGTGAAACAGACTCTAGACAAGCAGTCACGGTTTGCATTCAGCAGCGAGAAGCGTCGGGAGGCTGAGGCGAAGGTTGCGGAGTTGAGCAGGTTTCAGGTGGCGCCGATCAGCACAACAGATAGCAGCTTTCTTGTGATCTGTGAGAGCCATTTCCACGGAAAGGGACTTGGCTGATTCTATCCTTGTGACCGTTCGAGGTAGCGTTGAAACGCCGGAAGGTGCCGGTTCTGCGATGCATCCTGCAAGTTCAGGAGAACATTGCGAACAGCAGGATCATCCACGACCGACAGAAGCCGGTCATACATTGCGGCATTTTCAATCTCGGCAGCCACGGCGGCTTCGCATGCTGCGGCGATGGAGGGGGGAGCTTCGACACGCCCGGCCCAGGTATCTTCGGGTGGCTGTATATCAAGTCGTTCGAATTGACGCAGCAACGCTGAGGCGTGCCGGTCTTCCGCTTCGACGATATTGATAAAGGGCCTGACAGGACCGAAGGTTTCAATGACCTTTCTGTAGGTTGCGCGCGCTCTGTATTCGTCTTCCAGCGCTTCAATCAGAGCTTCGACAGTTCCTTCAGTCATGTTTCGTTTCTTGTTCATGCGCGGCAATGTCGCGCTTTGAAAAGAGATATTCCTTCAATTCCCGTTCGAAATCCTCGTTGTTGCGGCGCAGCCACTCTATCAGCATCGAGGCATGCTCGATTTCTTCGCGCATATTGTGAAGAAGCACGTTCTTGAGGGCTTCGTCTTCACAATCATCGGCTCTCTGACGATACCAGTCAGCGGCTTCCAGCTCTTCAATCAGCGAGACAATCGCCTGGTGCATCGTAAGCGTTTCCTTGCTCAGGCGTTCGCGCGGGGCGTGCAGTCCTTCACTCGACATCAGTCTCTCCTTCTTTCTGTATCAATTCGCTGTCACCACAGATCGGAATTAGCCGTGGACGTGAACGTCGTGGGCCGAATGTTTCGACAGGATATCCGTCGCCCGTTTCTCATGTTCTCTATCCACCGTTCGGACCCAAAGGAGCAGTCCGCCATGCTCCAGTTGCTCGTGCAGGTAATCAGCATGATGTTTGCCAACCATCGAGGCAAGCACACCACCAATTACCGCTCCGGCTCCACCGGCAAGCGCGCCCGCAGTGATTACGGTGGTAAGCGGACCACCGACTGCGACTGCTATGCCAGCAGCAGTGCAGGCAGCGATATACATCGGTCCCCCGATCAATGCACCCTCGGCATCACCAATTGATTCGGGCGACACGAAAGCCGCTGTGGGCACGTCTGGATCGTCTTCAAGCTCTTCGACTTTTGTGTAATGATGTCCCAGTTTTTCCTCCACGGCGTGCTCACCGGCAAGAAGGCTCAGTTCCGCGCGGTTGAAACCCGAGATCAGCAGCTCGTCAATGGCTGCCTGCAATGTCTCTGCTGTCTCGAAAACAGCAACCGCCTCACGAACAGGCTTTTTGTCCACATCACGCTTCATGATTTCTCCTTGCGATTTTTATTTCTTGTCTCCAGAGGCGAACAATTGGACTTGCCTCATGTGCCTCTCCATCAAACGATGAGGTATTATTCTGCCAAAATCTCAATATAAGGCTAGGAAATATTGGCCTGAAAACCCAGTGTTGGAAACGCATGGTGTACTTTAGGTTCCTTATTCTGCCTGGGAGTTCGAATGGAAGTCAATTTCTTGACAGCTTTCATCGACGGCGCGATCTACTCCATCACCTTCACTTACAGCACTTTCACGGGCATATTGGCCGCCATCGGGATGGTGCTGCATGAGTTTCCCCGAAGGTATCGTCACCTATCTCTTGTTAATCCGCGGTGGCTTCGCACATCGCCACGACGCTCGATGCGTCTGCGATCAACGTGCGAAGGCCGAAGCGCAAGAACCAAAACAAGCAAGACGCTTACGGCAAATGGCCGGAGGCTTGATCCCACCCGTTGGGTCTGGAAGGTGGCGGCAAGAGGCGTCTGGGACAGCCCGTGCGGTATAAATGGGTTGGACGGGGAGCAGGGCCGCCCCAAACTGATGGTCAAGTCCCGCACGATTGTGGCGTGACGTTACGGCTGAGCGACTCCCCAACGCGCACGCCGGGCATATGCGCCGTTCGCTCAACCGATCACCCAGGATGCGAGGGAAATGAAGCAAGGGCGTTACGTCGCCACAACTGCGCCCTTTTTATTGAAAATGTTTTCAAAATAGATCGCCTATCTCATAACAATATAATCTTAAGAATACTTGTATGTTGTCGATTTATTTTGGTTTGTTGGTTGGAAATGGGTATCATTTTTTGATTTATTTGTTCAGCAGCGAATACCCTCTGGAGTTTCGCATTCCACAAGATGATGGCGGAACAAACTTGACAAGCCTTTTTCGTAATTGTCGATCAAAAGGGGGCGCCTTCAGGCAAAATTGATGCTGGAGCTGTTTCTCCAGTTAGGCATTCCCTGCTGATAGAAGCGTGGAGGAAGTGGTGAGACATCCTGAATCGCTGAAAGGGCGAATGCGTACATGATTAAGGCGGACAAGACATTCATTATTAAACGTTGCGACCTGCAAGCGTTGTTCGATGTGGTTATTGCTCGCGGCTATATGCCTGTGGGACCCACGGTGCGCGAAGGCGTGATCGTTTATGACGAGTTGCGCAGCGTTCAGGATTTGCCCGAAGGCTGGACCGAAGACCAGGATGCCGGGACCTACCGCCTGAAACGACGCGACGATAGCGCGTTATTCGGTTTCAACAATGGTCCGCATTCGTGGAAAAAATACCTGTTCCCGCCACGGTCGAAACTCTGGGAAGGCAAGAAGACGGATGATGGCGGTTTCACGCTCAAGGAAGCGGAAGACACGCAAAAACCCTTTGCGTTCATAGGCGTGCGCTCCTGTGACCTGCACGCAATACAGGTGCAGGACAAGGTGTTCATGAATGAACACCATCCGGATCCGCTCTATGCCGGCCGCCGCGATCAAGCGTTGATCATTGTCGTCAATTGCGGACAGGCGGCAAAGACCTGTTTTTGCACCTCAATGAATACCGGGCCGCGCGCGGAAAGCGGCTACGACCTCTCCCTGACCGAGATACTGGAGGGCGACGACCATTATTTTGTTGCCGAGCCCGGCAGCGCGAAGGGTTTCTCCCTGCTTGCCGAAATCCCGCACACGGAAGCGGGCGGCGAAAATATTACCGCCGCGGAAAAATGCACAAAACGCGCCGTGGAACAGATGGGGCGCAAGATCGACATTTCAGATATCAAGGAGTTGCTCTACCGCAATTACGGCAATGAACGATGGGATGAGCTTGAAAAGCGCTGCCTTGCCTGCGGCAACTGCACCATGGCCTGCCCGACCTGTTTCTGTTCGAAAGTCGAGGACGTGACCGATCTTACCGGGGACCATGCCGAACGTTGGCGAGAATGGGATTCCTGTTTCACGATGGATTTTTCCTACATTCACGGCGGCAGTGCGCGGAAGACGGTCCGCTCCCGCTACCGGCAATGGCTAACCCACAAGCTCGCGGCATGGTTGGACCAGTTTGGCGCATCAGGCTGTGTTGGATGTGGTCGCTGCATCACATGGTGCCCGGTCGGCATCGATCTCACCGAGGAAGTTCGGCTGATCCGAGACAGCGAAAACCAAAAGGACATCGCCAATGGTTAGTATCAAGAATATTCACACTCTACTCGCTGAAAACCCGTTCTTCGATGGGATGTCAGAGGAACATCTGGAAACAATGGCGGGTTGTGGCAGGCTTGCGCATTTCAAGCCTGGTGAATTTCTTCTGCGTGAAGGAGACGCGGCGGACACATTTTATCTGATCCGCAGTGGGGACGTTGCGATTGAAAGCGATGTCCCGGCGGCAGGTCCTCTTTCGGTTGCGCGCATCGGCGCAGGCGGGATCACCGGCTATTCGTGGCTGTTCCCGCCGCATAGTAATAGTTTCGATTCGCTGGCTCTGACGGATGTATCCGCCATTGCGCTCAATGGTGAATGCTTGCGTGGCAAGGCGGAGGCCGATCACGAGCTGGGATACCAGCTCATGAAGCGATTCGCGCAGGTCATGCTCGACCGCCTGCAAGCAACGCGGCGACAGATGCTGGACGTTTACGCAAACGGGAGGCCGGCGGATGCAGCCTCGGGCTGAAATGTACTCGCCGATGCATCCGCATGCCTTCCGCGTGCTGGAAATTGCGGAGGAAATTCCCGGCTGCATGACCTTGCGCGTCGAGCCGGACGGCGACGGGAGCGGCGCCGCGTTCGCGCCGGGGCAGTTCTTTATGATCTACGTTTTCGGCCACGGTGAAGTGCCGATCTCGGTCAGCGGCGATCCTGCGAAATCAGGAGAGCTCACCTTCACCGTCATGGCCGTCGGTTCTGTGACGAAGGCCTTGTGCGCCGTTAAGCCGGGCGGCGTCATCGGCCTGCGCGGCCCGTTCGGCAGCGCTTGGCCGGTCGGGGACATTAAAGGGCGCGATGTGATTGTCATGGCGGGCGGCCTCGGTCTCGCCCCTTTGCGGCCATCGATCTATCGCATGCTGTATGATCGCGGCGATTACGGCGACGTCGCGCTTCTCTATGGCGGACGCCAGCCGCAAAGCATCGTTTTCCCGCAGGAGCTTGCGGACTGGCGAGAAGAGGCGTTGATCGACGTGGACGTGACAGTCGATACCGCCGGTCGAGAATGGCCGGGAAAAGTCGGCGTCGTCACCGAATTGCTGAAAGGCCGCAATATCGATCCGGCCAGGACATCCGCGCTGATTTGCGGGCCCGAGATCATGATGCGTTTTTCGGCCTATGCGCTGCTCGATCTGGGCGTTGCGGCCGAAAACATTCATGTATCGATGGAACGCAACATGAAATGCGCGGTCAGAATGTGCGGCCGCTGCCAGTACGGGCCGTTCTTCATCTGCGCCGACGGGCCGGTGTTCTCATTCGACCGCGTCGAACGGTTATTCAAGATAAGAGAAGTGTGATGACTCACAAACCGAAACTCGCGGTCTGGAAATTCGCATCCTGCGACGG
>DMKG01000075.1:1253-2732 GCA_003454415.1 Alphaproteobacteria bacterium | reverse complement strand
AAACCGAAACTCGCGGTCTGGAAATTCGCATCCTGCGACGGCTGCCAGCTCAGCCTGCTGGACTGCGAGGACGAGTTTCTGGCGGTCGCGGATCACATCACCATCGCAAATTTTCCGGAAGCCAGCCGCGCCGTTCTCGACGGGCCGTATGATCTGTCCCTGGTGGAGGGCTCGATTACCACGCCGCATGATCGCGACAGGATTCAGGAGGTTCGACGGCAGTCGAAATTCCTTGTCACCATCGGCGCCTGCGCCACGGCGGGGGGCATTCAGGCCTTGCGCAACTTCACCGGCGTGCAGGAGTTCATGGATATCGTCTATGCCAGCCCCGAATATATCAGCACGCTGGAAACATCGACGCCGATATCAGCCCATGTGAATGTCGATTTCGAATTGCGCGGCTGCCCCATCAACAAGAACCAGCTGCTGGAAGTCATCAACGCGTTCCTGAATGAACGCAAACCCAACGTGTCGCCGAACAGCGTCTGCATCGAATGTAAGAAACGCGGCGCCGCCTGCATCATGGTGGCGCATGGCACGCCTTGTCTTGGGCCGGTGACGCAGGCCGGGTGCGGTGCGATCTGCCCCACCTATAACCGCGGCTGTTACGGTTGTTTCGGGCCAATGGAAACGCCGAATACGTCCTCGCTGGCGGGCTGGATGCGCGATCTTGGCGTGCCGGAGGACAAACTGCGGCGCATGTTCAGGACATATAACGCCGCAGATCCTGAATTCAGGCAGGAAGGTGACCGCCACGGGGGAGCAAACATATGAGTGACTCACCGGGAGGGGGCGCGCGCACAATCAAGGTTGATTATCTCGCCCGCGTCGAAGGCGAAGGCGCGATGTATATCAAAATCCGGGACAATATCCTTGAAGACGTAAAGCTCAAGATATTCGAGCCGCCGCGCTTTTTCGAAGGCCTCCTGCGCGGACGGGAGTTCACCGAAGCGCCGGATATCACTTCGCGCATCTGCGGCATCTGCCCCATCGCCTACCAGATGAGCGCGATTCACGCGATGGAGAACGCCTGCGGCGTCCGCGTCGAAGGCGCGCTGCGCGAGCTGCGCAGGCTGTTCTACTGTGGCGAATGGATATCCAGCCACACGCTGCATGTCTACATGCTGCATGCGCCTGATTTTCTCGGTTATACGAGCGCTGTCGAGATGGCGAAGGACCACCCGGAAGCCGTCGAGCGCGGGCTCGCGCTGAAGAAGACTGGCAACGACATCATGAGCCTGATGGGCGGGCGGGAAATCCATCCGGTTAACGCGCGCGTCGGCGGGTTTTACCGTGTCCCGGCGAGAAGCGAATTGTCGGAGCTGCGTGAAAAACTGTTGCATGCCCAAGAGCTGGCGCTGGAAACGGTGAAATGGACCGCAACACTCGACTTCCCGGAATTCGAGCAGGACTACACATTCGTCGCTTTGCGGCATGACGATGAATACCCGATGAACGAGGGACGCATTGTCTCCAACA
>DMKG01000075.1:914-1038 GCA_003454415.1 Alphaproteobacteria bacterium | reverse complement strand
GAGGGACGCATTGTCTCCAACAAGGGCCTCGATATAGCGGCGTCCCAATATGACGACCATTTCGAGGAACAGCATGTCGACTATACGAACGCGCTCCATTGCGTGATGAAGCCGGAAGGCAATT
>DMKG01000075.1:0-665 GCA_003454415.1 Alphaproteobacteria bacterium | reverse complement strand
AAGCAATTGCTATCATGTCGGGCCGATGGCGCGGTATGCGCTGAATTTCGATCGTCTGCCGGGCGATATCCAGGATGCGGCAAAAGCAGCCGGGCTTGGTCCCGTCTGTACCAACCCATTCCAGAGCATCATCGTGCGCGCAGTGGAAGTGCTCTACGCAGCAACGGAAGCGCTCCGCATCATTAACGACTACAACCCACCGCAACAATCCGCGATAGATGTTAAACCAAAAGCCGGCACGGGCTATGCCGCAACTGAAGCGCCGCGCGGACTGCTTTATCATCGCTACACCATTGACGATGATGGCGTCATAAAAGACGCCAACATCGTCCCGCCGACGTCCCAGAACCAGAAGATGATCGAAGACGATCTGCGTCGCTTTATTCCGACTTGCCTCGACAAAGCGGATGATGAAATCCAGTACGTTTCCGAACAGGCAATCCGCAATTACGACCCGTGCATTTCCTGCGCCACGCATTTTCTCAAGCTGGAGGTCGACCGCGGATGACGAAGGCGCTCACTCTCATTATCGGCATCGGCAATCGCTATCGCGGCGACGACGCATTCGGCTGCATCGTGGCGGGCGATCTGGCCGAACTAGTGCCGGAGGGCGTGACTTGTACCGAACATGACGGCGAACCCGCCGGAACCGGATGTTCGGCGGC
>DMKG01000210.1:919-2748 GCA_003454415.1 Alphaproteobacteria bacterium | reverse complement strand
GCGCAATATGGCGCCAGGCTGCATGTGCTGAGTGGCGATGAATTGCTGAGGCATAATTATCCCATGATCCATGCAGTGGGTAAGGCGAGCGTCCGTCCGCCTCTGCTGCTGGATCTGGTCTGGGGGGATGAGGCCGCTCCGAAGGTGACGCTGGTGGGCAAGGGGGTCGTCTTCGATAGCGGCGGGCTCGATCTCAAGCCCAGCGACGCCATGCGGCTGATGAAAAAGGATATGGGGGGTGCGGCCAATGTGCTGGGTCTGGCCAGCATGATCATGGATGCAGGTCTTGGACTGCGTCTGCGGGTGTTGCTGCCAGTGGCGGAAAACGCCGTTTCGGGCTCCAGCTTCCGCCCCGGCGACATTCTGGCCAGCCGCAAGGGACTGACGGTGGAGATCGGCAATACCGATGCGGAGGGGCGTCTGCTGCTGGCGGACGCGCTGACCGAGGCGGCGGGGGAGGACCCGCACCTGCTTTTCGATCTGGCGACGCTCACGGGGGCGGCCCGCACAGCGCTGGGTGCGGAGGTGCCCGCCTTTTTCACCCCCGATGACGGGTTGGCCGCGCAGATTTCCGCCTATGCCCTGTCCGAGGCCGATCCGCTCTGGCGCCTGCCCTTATGGAAACCCTATGCCAAGGGACTGGACAGCCCGATCGCGGATCTTAACAATGTCACCCCCGGCGGCATGGCCGGCGCCATTACGGCCGCGCTGTTTCTGCAACGGTTCGTGTCGGATGTGAAAACCTGGGCGCATTTCGATATCTACGCCTGGAACGCGGCCGGCCGGCCTGGCCAGGGGGTGGGCGGTGAAGCCATGGCGATCCGCGCCTTATATGCCTTGTTGCGGGATCGTTTCTGATCGGGAATAATTCGGCCCTCCAGTGGAATGGAAATGAGGGTGACGCAATGGGGGTTGAGTTGTCCACGCATCAGGCGCTGCGATTGTGGCGCCGGGCGTTAACGGATTCCGTGCGCAATGCGGGACCGGATCTGACCGCGCGGCAGATGGCGATTCTCCTCACCGTTTATGGGGAAGATCCTCCCCACACGGTGCGTGGGCTGGCGGCGAACCTGAAGATTTCAAAGCCCGCCGTCACCCGTGCGCTGGATACGATGGGACGGCTGGATTTCATCCGCCGCAAACGGGATGAAACCGACCGCCGCAGCATTCTGGTGCAGCGCACGGTCAAGGGGGCGGTGTTTCTGAGCGATTTTTCCGACATCATCAGGAAGTGGGCGGCCCAGGCATGAGCGCATTGCAGAATTCCTCGCAACGCCGCGTCATCGCCAGCTCCACTCCCCTGCGGCGCGCCCCGGGGGATGAAGCCCCCCTGGATTCGCAATTGCTGTTTGGTGAAATCTTCAGCGTTCACAGCGAAGCGTACGGCTGGGCGCAAGGAGAGGCGGCGCTCGATCACTACAAGGGGTATACGCCCGTCAGCGCGCTGGGGCCGATCGGGCCCTTGCCGACCCACACAATTGGCGTGCCGCGCACCTTCGTCTACCGGGATGCGGATATCAAATCGCCGCCACTGATGTGGCTGAACATGAATTCCAATATCGCCGTCACGGCGCAGATGGATGGTTTCAGCCGGATCGAGGAGCTGGGATGGGTTTATACGGCGCATATTATCCCCGTCGGCGCCCATGCGGAAGATTTCGTCAGGGTTGCGGAAGAGTTTCTTGGAGCGCCCTATCTCTGGGGCGGAAAGGACAGTCTGGGAATGGACTGTTCCGGCCTTCTGCAAACCGCGATGCAGCGCGCCGGGCTGATCTGCCCGCGCGACAGTCACCAGCAGGCGGAACTGGGGGAGGCGGCGCCGACCGGCC
>DMKG01000210.1:523-697 GCA_003454415.1 Alphaproteobacteria bacterium | reverse complement strand
AGAACTGGGGGAGGCGGCGCCCACCGGCCTGACGGATCTGCGGCGCGGCGATCTGATCTTCTGGAAGGGCCATGTCGGTATAATGCGGGATCCGGAGATGCTGCTGCACGCCAACGCCCATCACATGCGGGTGGTGAGCGAACCCCTGACCGCGGCGGTGGCGCGCATCGCCGC
>DMKG01000210.1:0-214 GCA_003454415.1 Alphaproteobacteria bacterium | reverse complement strand
CGCCGTCTGCCCAGAACCGGATCCTGAATTACGCCCGTACCGCGCCCGTATGAACGGCCTCCAGATCGAACGAGGCGGCCATCAGCGCCCTCGTGTAATCCGTCTGCGGATGATCGAAGATCGTGTCCGCGTCCCCCTGTTCCACGACCCGCCCCGCCCGCATCACGATGACCTGATTGGCCATGGCGCGCACCACTTTCAGGTCATGGCTGAT
>DMKG01000023.1 GCA_003454415.1 Alphaproteobacteria bacterium | reverse complement strand
GCGTCGGCGGTCATTCCCATGGGCACGGTGATCAGCCGGTTTTCCACCTGTCCGTCCTGCCCGACAATGATGGTCAGCGCCTGCCCCGGACTGATCAGCACGAATTCGATATGTTTCAGGACGATTTCCTGTTTCGGCGACAGGACCAGTCCCGCGCAGCGCGCCAGTCCGGAAAGACGGCTGGTGGCGTCGGACAATACCTCCTCGGGTTTGGCGCCCCGCGCCATGGCCATGGCCTCGATCTCACGGGCTTCGGCTTCTGTCACATTGCCGACTTCCAGCAGGGCGTCCACGAACATCCGCAGGCCCGCCTGGGTAGGCATGCGCCCCGCGCTGGTATGGGGCGAATAGAGCAGCCCCATATCCTCCAGATCCTTCATCACATTGCGGATGGTGGCGGAGCTGAGGACCGCCGGCAGTTGCGCGGCGATGCTTTTGGAGCCGACGGGCACGCCTTCCGCCAGATAGGCTTCCACCAGAGCGCGGAAGATTTGCCGCGAACGTTCATTCAGTTCCGAAATCATATGGGTAATATAGCAGTTTGCCGGAATAAAACAGTACGGCTTGACAAGGGCTTCCCTCAGGCTGGAAATGGCGTTTTATGGGAAGAGACAGGATATGACATCCGATATCAAGATCATCGTTGTAGGGGCGGCGGGGCGAATGGGCCGCACCCTGGTGCGCCAGGTCAGCCAGACCCCTGGTGTTATCCTTGCCGGGGCGACCGAATCTGCGGGTTCGGAATTTCTCGGTCAGGACGCCGGCGCGCTGGCGGGCATGGCCCCTCTGGGGGTGAGGCTGGGCGATGATCCTCTGGCGATGATCGCAGGCGCCGACGCGGTGCTGGACTTCACCAGTCCCGCAGCGGCCGCGGAGCATGCCGCCCTCTGCGCCCAGGCGCGCATCGTGCACGTGATCGGCGCCACCGGCTTTACACCGGAACAGGAGGCCGCCATTGCCGCCGCCAGCCGCCACGCGGTCATCGTCAAGGCCGGGAATATGTCCCTGGGCGTAAATCTTCTGGCGCAGCTGACCAGAATGGCCGCCAGAATTCTGGATGCCGCCTTCGATATCGAAATCCTGGAAATGCATCACCGGCACAAGGTCGACGCGCCTTCGGGCACCGCCCTTCTGCTGGGGGAGGCGGCGGCGGACGCGCGCGGCGTGAAACTGGAAGAAGCGGCCGCCCGCGCGCGCGACGGCGTCACCGGCGCGCGCAAGACAGGGGATATCGGTTTCGCCGTGTTACGGGGCGGTGGCGTGGTGGGGGAGCATACGGTCATGTTCTGCGCCGATGATGAAATCATCGAATTACGGCACCGGGCGTTTGACCGCTCGATCTTTGCCCGTGGCGCGCTGGCGGCCGCCAGTTGGGGCCAGGGCAAAAGACCCGGGCTGTATTCCATGGCGGATGTTCTGGAGACGCGGCTTCAGGGCGGCTGAGGCGCGTCAGAGTTCCGATTCCGAAGTCCGCAGCATTCCGGGGCGCCCTCGATTGCGAACTTCTGAAACGCCACGCTAGGCATAGACCATCGCCCGCTGGCGCGAAAGCGCCTGACGCAGGGCGGCGGCGAATGCGGCGCGTTCCTCCCCCGTGAGGAAATTTCCGAACACCAGATATTTCCCGTGCGAACGCACCGCCAGAAGGGGAAGGTTCTGCGCCCTTTCGATCAGTTCCACCTTCGCCCAGTAAGACTGGAAATTCCAGCTGAGGATGCGTCCGTCAGGAAGAAAACGCCGGATCAGAAGGCTCGCATCGTCCAGTTGCACGGTTTCATAAATCCGTCCCGCGCGGAAATTGATCCTGAAGGCGATATAGATCAATAGAACGTCAAGGCCAAAAAACCCCATCACCGGCCAGGCGCCAGCCAGCCAGGCCATCGCGCCTGCAAAAAAGCTGAGCCCGCTGACGCCCGCCATGACCAGGAGGAAACCGGCCGGCCCCAAAGCGCGGTTGGGATAAAGCACTGCGTCAAACTGCAGCCCCCCCGCGGTTCGGCCCGCCGCCCCTTCCTCGGTGATTTCCGGGAGAAGGGGGTTCGCGTCTTCTTCGATATCCCGTTCACTGCGCATTCCTCTGGTGTCCCGGTTTCGGCGTTCGTATCCCTTTACTGTGCGTTCGCATACGAACGCGGGAACCAAAGGGACACTAATGAGTATATAACTCTGGTGCTGCTTTGGATTTGACCTGTCCGGAAAGGACAAGGCTCCAGATGCTGACGGACACGTCAAATCCGCTGCGCCAGCCTATTCGAGAAGCCCATTTCAGAAAAGGAAATAATGCGTTAAGCAGGATCATGGTTAACCGGCAAATGCCCCCCGCTGATATCGCCGAATTTTTCACGCGTCTGCGCAGACGCAATCCCGAACCCAGAAGCGAACTGGAATATGTCAATCCCTATACGCTTCTGGTGGCGGTCGTCCTGTCGGCGCAGGCGACCGACAGCGGCGTGAACAGGGCGACGAAAAACCTGTTCGCCATCGCCTCCACCCCTGCCGCGATGCTGGAACTGGGAGAAGAGAGGCTGCGCGGCCATATCAAGTCCATCGGCCTGTACCGCACCAAGGCGAAAAACATTATCGCCCTGTCCGAAATTCTGCTGCGTGAACATGGCGGCGAGGTTCCCCATGCGCGTGAAGCGCTGGAAGCCTTGCCAGGGGTTGGCCGCAAGACCGCCAATGTGGTGCTGAATGTGGCGTTTGGCGAAGCGGCGATGGCGGTGGATACGCATATTTTCAGGCTCGCGAACCGTACCGGCCTTGCGCCCGGCAAAACCCCGCGCGCAGTCGAGGATGCGCTGGTGGCGGTCATTCCCAAGCGGTTCAT
>DMKG01000221.1 GCA_003454415.1 Alphaproteobacteria bacterium | reverse complement strand
TGCTAGCATGGCGGCTGCGGTCTTTCTTCTAGCCGCCTGCGAGTCTACGCCGGAAGCCGGCGGCGCCGGCAGCGGTTCTGGCGCGGGTGGCGGCGGCGGCAGCACCTCGTCCATCATTCCGGGCTCGCAGCAGGATCTGGAAGCAACGACTTCCAATCGCGTGCTGTTTGGTTTTGACCGCCATGACCTTACTGAAGAGGCCCGGGCCATTCTGCAGGCTCAGGCGGGCTGGCTTGCTAAAAATCCTTCCGTCACGGTGACCGTCGCCGGAAATTGTGACGAACGCGGAACGCGTGAATACAACCTGGCTCTCGGGGAGCGCCGCGCCACTTCGGCGAAGGATTACCTGGTCAGCCTGGGGGTCGATTCCTCACGCATTACCACCATCAGCTATGGCAAGGAACGTCCGATCGCGCTGTGCTCGGATGAATCCTGCTGGTCGCAGAATCGTAACGCCACCACGACGGTTAACGAAGGCGCGCCCGCCAGTTAATAATGGTCCGCCCCTTTAACGGGCGGAGCAAGACGGCGGCTGTCCCGCCGGTCATGACGGTGAAACGCCCACAGGTGTTTCACCGGATGGCGCGGCGGGCAGATCGCCTCATAATCGCCTTTTTTGAGGCGTAGATGCAGATATAGAGCGGCCAGGAAGACGCCAGGCCCAACATCACATCGTATGTTACCCCTGTTGCGATCATGAACCTTTGTACGATGTCTGGTTTTCTCAGGCTGAAAGAATTTTTTGCGAGGAAAAAACTCATGCGCCATTTGACGCTGCAGAACATTTTTCCCGCAGGCTGCTGTCTTTCATCTGAGAGCGTGGGGAAAACCACTTCCCTGTTGCCCGCTCTTCTTTTCATTATGGCGCTTGCCGCCTTTCCGGCCAGGGCGCAGGATACGACGGATCTGCGCAATGAAATGAGCAGGCTGCGTCAGGATGTTGCTGATTTACAGCGTCAGCTCGCATCGGGCGGGCGGGGTTCTGTGAGTTCTTCTGCTGGTCAGAGCGCGGTCGCGCCAGTAGGCAACGAGACCGTAAGCGCGAAACTAAAAGTACAGGTCGACCAAATGTATCAGGAGCTGCGCGGGGTCATCGGCCAGATCGAGCAGCTGAATTTCCAGATTGAGCAGATTGGTACGAAAGTTGACAAGCTGGCCGCCGATGTCGAGTTCCGGCTGGCGGCGATTGAACGCGGCGGCGGGGTTGCGCCGGCATCCCCTCGGGACGGCGGCCTGTCTGGCCAGACGCCTCCGGCACAGCCGCAGGGATCACCTTCCGCGCCGGTTTCGCCGGGCGTCGCAGATCTGGACAGTGGATTGAGCGATTTGCCCCCACCTTCCACAGCCACAACTCTGCAGGGATCCAGAACACCGCCCCCGCCCCCCGGTCTTTCGGGCGCCTCTCCTCAGGGATCGCCGGAGCAACAATACGCCGCCGCATTCGGGTTGTTACGGGCGGGTGATTATGCCGCCGCCGCGGATGGCATGGATCAGTTCCTGAAGAACAATCCAGGGCATGAACTTGCTGGAAACGCCACCTACTGGCTTGGCGAGACGTATTACGTCCGTAAGGACTACCAGAGCGCGGCGACGCATTTCATGGAAGGCTTTGAAAAATATCCGCAAAGCCGTAAGGCGCCAGACAATTTGCTGAAACTGGGCATGACGCTGGCCGCGCTGGACCATAAGGCGGAAGCCTGTCAGGCCCTGGGCGAGGTGCGCAGGAAATACCCTAAAGCGCCGGAAAAAGTATTACAGCGGGCCGGGATCGAGCGCGAGCGGCTGAATTGCTCTTGAACCAGGCCGAGCCTGGATTCGTGGAATGGTGGACAGCGTTCATTCCGGGCCTGTGACCGGCCAGGAGTTTGCCGCGGCGCTGCAGGCGCTGGCGCCCGAAATGCCGATGGCGGTTGCGGTTTCCGGCGGCGCCGACAGTATGGCGCTGCTGCGTCTGGCGCATGCCTGGGCGAACGCCCGCAGGGCATCTGAAGACATTATCGCCTTCACTTTTGATCATGGACTGCGGGAAGCGTCATCCAGAGAAGCGCGGCAGGTGGCGGAATGGTGCGCCGCGCTGGGCGTCAGACACCGCACGCTGATCTGGGAGGGCGCGAAGCCCAGACAGGGGATTCAGGCGGCGGCGCGCGAGGCCCGTTATGCCGCACTAGGCGCCGCGTGCCTGGAAATGGGCGCCCCCTCACTGTTGTTGGGTCATCAGCTCGAAGATCAGGCGGAAACCTTTCTGCTTCGTCTGGGCAGAGGCAGCGGGGTATATGGTCTCAGCGCCATGACCGGCCAGAGGGAGTGGAACGGAATTCGGCTCTTGCGGCCTTTGCTGAGCTTTTCCCGTCAGCGCTTGCAGGCCACACTGATAGATCTGAACCAGCCATGGCTGGAAGACCCCAGCAATGCGGATCAAAGATTCGCCAGGGTGAGAGTGCGGGCTTTGCTGGGTCAGATGGAGGAAGCGGGAATCAGCGTGGCGCGGCTGGCCGGCACTGCGAAACAGATGGCGCGCGCGCGGGCGGTGTTCGAAAAGCTGTGTGCGGATGTGATGCGTTCCGCCGTGCGGTGGGACCGCGCAGGCGCCGCAAGCCTCAATCCTGACGGAATTCTGTCCCAGCCGGAGGAAATCGGCCTGCGGGTGCTGGCCCAGGTGCTGACAGCGGCTGGAGGGCGTGATTATCCGCCCAGGATGCAAAGTCTGTTGCAGGTGTATGACTGGCTGGGACATAAGCCCGTGACAGGCGGAAAAACGCTTGCGGGCTGTCAGATTCTGCCCCGGCGTGGCCGGATTCTCGTTGTGCGGGAATATGCGGCGATAGGAGCCGGGATTCAGCTAGCCCCCGGCGGGGAAGCTGTGTGGGATAACCGCTTTCGCGTCCTGTTGCGGGAGGGGGAGGGCGCGTCCGATCAGGTCTTCACCGTAAGGCCTATTGGCGATGAGGGTTTACGGCAATTGAGAGAGAAAGGAATGACGTATCTGATGTTTTCCTATCTGGAGTCGCGGTGTCTTCCGGGTCTGTGGCGTGGAGAAGAGCTGATCGCCGCTCCGGAGACGTTTTTTCCCGATCCTTCCAGATACCGCCCCAGAGTAAGATTCGAAGCGATGTTTCAGCGCCAGTCCATTGATCTGGCGGAAAGTTTCTGAACCGACACAAGTGCATTGGACCCTTGCCCTCGCGCAGTGGCCTGTCAGCGCCTCCATGTCAGATCCCGAGTGGTCTCAACCCCGGACGCAATCCGTAAATCCAGGGAAATGTCGGGTTTTTGGAATAAACTTCTTGTCTGCAAACCAGACAGCATTATCTGTTAACGTAAAGGTGGATAGAGTGTGAACGAAATAGTCAGATGGCCGTTCTTGCGTTATATTGACCCGAAAAAGGCGGCCATCCTGATGGTTTGATCTCAACATTAAGGAACACAAGACTTTGAAGCCCTATCGTAACATCGTTCCCTGGCTGGTCATTGCGATTTTGCTGGTGTTCCTGTTTTACCTGTTTCAGGGCCCGGCGGAGCGCCAGACCGCCAATAGCATATCCTATTCACAGTTTCTGTCGGAAACGGAGTCTGGTTCCGTTCGCGACGTGACCATTTCCGGCGATGTGATTTATGGGCATTTCGGGGATGGACGCACCTTCACGACGATTGCGCCCAATGATCCGGATCTGGTGCAGCGGCTGGACGCGCGCGGGGTGAATATTTCCGCAACTCCCAAAGCTGACGAAAGCGGCTCTTTCTTCAGCCTGCTGATCTCCTGGTTCCCGATGCTGCTGCTGGTGGCGGTGTATATTTTCTTCATGCGCCAGATGCAGGGTAGCAACGGGCGCGCCATGGGGTTTGGCAAATCCCGCGCCAAGCTGCTGACCCAGGAAACCAACCGGGTCACTTTTGAGGATGTGGCCGGCGTCGATGAGGCCAAGGAGGAATTACAGGAGATCGTGGAATTTCTGCGTGATCCGCAGAAGTTCCAGCGTCTCGGCGGGCACATTCCCAAGGGCGTGCTGCTGGTGGGGCCTCCCGGCACGGGCAAGACGCTGATCGCGCGCGCGGTGGCGGGTGAGGCCAATGTGCCGTTCTTCACGAT
>DMKG01000136.1:607-3283 GCA_003454415.1 Alphaproteobacteria bacterium | reverse complement strand
ACTTCTGCGCCACGGGCTCACCGAGGGCCGCTCACGCCTTGCCGCCGCACAGTAATTCGGCATCCCAATAATTTCCAGAAGGGCGCTCTTCTGAGCGCCCTTTTTTGTGTTGTGCAGAAAGTGCTATAAGGCGTCACGCTTTATTCCTGAGAGGCTACATGTCAGAACTTCCCCAAACGATGCGCGCCATCGCCATCACAAAGCCAGGCGGGCCGGAAATGCTTCAGCCTGTCAGCCTGCCCACGCCCGCCCCTGGCAGGGGCGAGGTGCTGATCCGGGTGGCCGCCGCGGGCGTCAACCGTCCCGATGTGATGCAGCGCCAGGGTTTCTATCCGCCGCCGCCGGGCGCGCCGGAAACACCGGGGCTTGAGGTTGCGGGAACCATCGCCGCCATCGGCGAGGGGGTTTCCGGATGGAAATCCGGCGACAGGGTCTGCGCCCTGGTGGCGGGGGGCGGCTATGCCGAATATTGCGTGGCCCCCGCGCCGCAATGTCTGACCGTTCCCGAAGGCCTGAATATGGTTGAGGCCGCCGCCATTCCGGAAACCTTTTTCACCGTATGGACCAATCTCTTTGATGGCGGCCGTCTGAAATCCGGCGAAGCTCTGCTGGTTCATGGCGGCGGCAGCGGCATCGGCACCAGCGCGATCCAGATCGCCAAAGCGTTCGGCGCGCGGGTATTCGCCACCGCCGGCAGCGAGGAGAAATGCCGGGCCTGCGTCGAACTGGGCGCGGAAAGAGCGATCAATTACCGCAGCGAGGATTTCGTCGAGGTGGTGAAACAGCTCACCGGCGGCGCCGGGGTGGACGTCATACTTGATATGGTGGGGGGAGATTATGTCGCGCGCAATATCGCCGCCCTCGCACCGGGCGGGCGGCATGTCTCCATCGCCTTCCTGCAGGGGTCCAAGGTGAATCTCAATCTGCTGCCGGTGCTGCAGAAACGGCTGATCCTGACAGGATCGGGCCTGCGCCCCCGCAGCATTGCGGAAAAAGGCCAGATCGCCGATGCGCTTCGCACGAATCTTTGGCCGCTGCTGGCGGCGGGCCGGATCCGGCCGGTGATTGATTCGACCTATCCGCTGGATCAGGCCGCGGCCGCCCATACCCGTATGGAAAGCAGCGCCCATACCGGCAAGCTCGTTCTCACCCTTTGACCTAATCAACAGGGGCGGGGGCCACGCCCGCCCTTTATTTTGCAGCGATTATAGCCTATACAGGTCGCAAATCCCTCATATCAGACCTGATTTCGCCTTCCATGAATAGAAGGCGATTGCTGAAGCAATGGAGCAAGTTGATGGCGCGACAGCTGGAACCGACGCTACCCCTCATGCCGAAGGCGACCGCCGTTTGGCTGGTGGACAATACGGCGTTGACCTTTGAACAGATCGCGGAGTTCTGCGGCCTGCATGTGCTGGAGGTGTCGGGCATTGCCGACGGCGAAGTCGCCATCGGCATCAAGGGCCTCGACCCGATCACAGGGGCGCAGCTGACCCGTGAGGAGATCGCCCGCTGCGAGGCGGATCCTTCTGCGCGTCTGCGTCTGCGTGTAAGCGGCCACCCCGAACCTGTGAAGCGCTCCAAGGGCGCGCGCTATACGCCGGTTTCGCGGCGTCAGGACCGCCCCGACGCCATCGCCTGGCTGTTGCGGCACCATCCTGAACTCAGTGACGGCCAGATCGGCCGGCTGGTGGGCACCACCAAAACCACCATTCAGGCGGTGCGCGACCGCAGCCACTGGAATCAGCCCAATATCAAACCGGTGGATCCGGTCAGCGTCGGACTCTGCTCGCAGATCGAACTGGATGCGGCGGTGCGCCTTGCTCATGGCCGGGTGGAGCGGGAACGCGCCAAAACGTCCACGGCGGAGCCCGGCGACACCCTGCGACCCGCCAGCGAAACCGCCTCTCTGCAGGAGGATAAAGCGGTGTTTTCGGACACACAGGACACCGATCAGGACTGAATCCTGCTCTCTCTAAACGGCCATTTCCATGCGGGGGCGGTTCATCCACCACAGCATGACAAGGCCGGGAAACGCGGCCAGGGTGCTGATCAGGAAAAATCCGGCCCAGCCGGTTTCCATCACCACATAACCGGTGACCGAGGACAGAACCGTCCGCCCGACCGCCGCGAGTGAGGTAAGCAGGGCGAATTGCGTGGCGGTGTAGGCGCGGTCCCTGCACAGCGCGCCAAGATAGGCGACGAAGGCGACGGTGCCGAAGCCGCCAGTGAAATTCTCCACGCCAATGCAGGCGATCAGCAGATTCAGATCGGCCCCCGCAAGCGCAAGCCAGACGAACATCAGATTCGACGCCATCTGCGCAACGCCGCCTGCCCACAGCGCGGCCGTAAGACCAAATCCGCGCGCCGCCATGCCCCCCACAAATCCGCCCGCCAGCACGGCGATCAGCCCGATCCCCTTTACCACCCGGCCATAGGTCGTCATCTCGAAACCCAGATCGAGAACAAAGGGCGCCGTCATCACCCCCGCGGCCGCATCGCCAAGTTTGAACAACAGCACGAAAACCAGAACCCCAACCCAGCCCTGTCTGGCTGAAAAATCCGTGAACGGACGAATGACGGATTGCCATAACCGTGAACCGGCATTTTCCGGCAGGGATGGCGCGTCAGGTTCACGGCAAAGCAGAACCGTCACCACCCCGATCAGCAGCAGCA
>DMKG01000136.1:0-386 GCA_003454415.1 Alphaproteobacteria bacterium | reverse complement strand
ACCCCGATCAGCAGCAGCATGGCGAGCAGCGTATAATTCACCGCCCAGCCGGCGGCGCCCTGCAGACCAACCCCGCCCAGAAGGGCATACATCTCGATCGCCCCGGCGGTGGAGACCAGCAGCGCCACCCGGTAAGCGGCGACGAAATTCGCCATGCCCGCCGCCTGATCCTCCGCAGAAAGACTTTCCACGCGAAAGGCGTCGATCACGATATCCTGGGTCGCCGAAAGAAACGCCACCAGCAGCGCGAGGCCCGCCAGCACAAGCGGCGCCCGCAGCGGGTCCGCCTGGCCCATGGCGGTCACAGCGATCATCAGCCCCAGTTGCGAGGCCGCCATCCAGCCGCGCCTTCGTCCCAGCCGCGCCGTCAGATAGGGAATGGAAAC
>DMKG01000180.1:2770-3138 GCA_003454415.1 Alphaproteobacteria bacterium | reverse complement strand
ACCTGTGCGGATCACGCCTCCCGGCGCACAGCCTCGGCTTTTTCCCGAGCGCGGCGTTCCGATGGCTTTTCAAAGTGATTGCGCAGTTTCATTTCACGAAACACGCCTTCACGCTGCATTTTCTTTTTCAGCGCTTTCAGCGCCTGATCCACATTATTATCGCGTACAACGACCTGCAATTACGAAATCCGTCCTGGTTAGGTTTAAAGGGGAGAGGCCTCTGGCCCAATGGTGGGCGTTAATATCAAAGTCTCCGCAATTTGTCCAGATGCAAACGTACAGGGTAAAATCGCGGACTTGCCTGCTTTCGTGGGGGCGATGGGTATTTTTCGATAACCGAATTCCGCCACAAGATTGTCAAATTACAT
>DMKG01000180.1:0-2577 GCA_003454415.1 Alphaproteobacteria bacterium | reverse complement strand
GAATTCCGCCACAAAATTGTCAAATTACATTTATTAGTTTATATACCTATATGATTTTATTTAAAATATTTTGGGAATACGTTGCGCGCTGCCGCTTGTCTTCGCGGCGGGAGCATTTACAGAAATCCGGTTGGAGGCAAAAAAATTCCCGGGGAAGTTTCTGTAAATGTCAACCCTATCCATCATGGCGACGGTAAGGCGCGAGACGGGACGCACGTCATTGCGGGTAATTTTCAAACATCTCAATTTCGTCAGGCGTTAACATATGCCTGTGACGACGCTCAGATTTGCGTCGTTTATGTTCTGGTGTCAGAGTGTTTTAAATAGCTGCAGGTCCGCCCTCTACATGATTATAGAATAAACATGGAACAGTTTCTCCCTTATACGGCCTGGATAACCAGTAAAACGGCGTTCTACCTGAACTGGCTGAATGAACATGTTGTTGTCTGGAGCACGCTTGTACAGGCGGCCATCATCCTGGCGATATGGCTGGCGACCCGATTGTTGGCGGAAAAAAGTGCGGGATGGCTGGAAAGAATACTCAAACCAGGCGAGCGAAAAAGCATTATCCGTATTCACGCCAGCCCTCAGGAACTTCTTTTCTTATTCTATTTCGCCGTCTTCTTGTGGTTTTCATTTGCGGCAGTTCAGGATACTGCGGTTTCGTCTAATCTTATCAAGATCATGGCAAGTCTTGTTACCGCCTGGGGGGTTATCCGCCTTACTTCCAGCGTCATCGAAAGTCCGTTCTGGTCAAGGCTAATCGCCATCCTGTTGTGGGTTCTGGCAGCCCTGAACATTGTCGGCTGGTTAACCCCCGCCATCACCATCATGGATAAAGCGGCTATCAATATAGGTGATTTCAAGCTCTCGTTATTGCTGGTCTTCAAAAGTCTTCTCGCATTCGCCATTCTTCTTTGGGCAGTCGGGCTTCTCTCTGGGGTTATGGAGCGCAGCTTCAACAAGGCGACGGGACTGACCCCTTCCCAACAGGTGCTTTTCTTCAAACTGTCCAACATCTCCCTCTATGTGCTGGCGGTTATTATCGGTCTCAATCTCGTCGGATTGGATTTGACGACCCTGACCGTGTTTTCAGGCGCGCTTGGCCTGGGCATCGGTTTTGGCCTTCAGAAGATCGTCTCGAATCTCCTAAGCGGAATCATTCTGCTGCTGGACAAGTCCGTCAAGCCAGGTGACGTCATCGTGGTTGGGGGAACCTATGGCTGGGTGAATTCATTGGGCGCGCGATGTGTTTCCGTTCTCACACGGGATGGAAAAGAATATCTCATACCTAATGAAAACCTGATTTTACAGGAAGTTGAAAACTGGTCTTACAGCAACAACAGAGTTCGTTTGCGCATCCCGATCGGCGTTGCCTATCTGTCGGATATAGCTCTGGTGAAGAAATTGCTCCTGCAGGCGGTTGACGAAAATCCGCGCATTCTCAAAATCCCTAAGCCCAACTGCCTGATTACGGGTTTTGGTGACAATTCCATAGATCATGAGCTGCGCGCCTGGATTACCGACCCCGCCGAGGGGGTGGCCAACGTCACCAGCGAAATATATTACCGGGTTTGGGAATTATTTCAGGAGCATGGCGTTGAGATTCCCTTCCCGCAACGTGACGTGCATATGAAGCTGGATGAAAATTCGCCCCTTTTCCAATTGCTCATGAAGGCTCTGGAAAAAAATGCAGCGGCAACCCCTACCAGCTGACGGCGGCCTTGGGCTCTCCGGAAATGTGTAAGCAAAATGAAATAAACCTTTGGCTTTTCACATGGAACGTCTGGCGCATCAGCTTCGCTTCGCGGCTTCCAGGTCTGCGGCGACCATTTCCCTGACCAGCTCCGTGAAGCTGGCTGTAGGGCGCCAGCCCAGTTTTTCACGGGCTTTTCTGGCGTCGCCCTGCAGGCTATCCACCTCGGCCGGGCGGAAATAGCGGGGGTCGACCGCCACGAGGGTGGCGCCACTCACTGGATCGATTCCGGTTTCATTCACCCCGTTTCCCCTCCACTCCAGCCGGCGGTCAATATGGGCGAAAGCCAGTTCCACGAATTCGCGCACGGAATGGGTCTCACCCGTCGCCAGAACCCAGTCTTCCGGGGTGGGGAATTGCATGATGCGCCACATGCCATCGGCATAATCTTTGGCGTGTCCCCAGTCGCGACGGGCGTCCAGATTGCCTAAATAGAGACAATTCTGCCGGCCAAGCGCGATGGCGGCCGCAGCACGGGTGATTTTCCGGGTGACGAAAGTCTCCCCCCGCATGGGGCTTTCATGGTTGAACATGATGCCGTTGCTGGCGTAAAGCCCATAGGCTTCGCGATAATTTACGGTAATCCAATAGGCGTAGAGCTTGGCGACCCCATAGGGACTGCGGGGAGAAAACGGCGTCGATTCACTTTGCGGAAATTGCAGGGCCTTACCATAAAGTTCCGAGGTCGAAGCCTGATAGAATTTGGTGCGCGCCTCCAGATGCAGGATGCGAATCGCCTCCAGCAGGCGCAGCGGGCCAATGGCGTCTGTATTGGCGGTATATTCAGGGGTCTCGAAGCTGACCTGCACATGGCTCTGTGC
>DMKG01000223.1 GCA_003454415.1 Alphaproteobacteria bacterium | reverse complement strand
GGGAAGCACGCATCAAGGAATTGACGGCGCGGCTTGCCGCCCGTGGGGGCGTGACCGGCGAAGAGGCCGTCATCACCCATTAACTGGAAACCGCTGGCGGCCCGGATCCGAAAACCGGTATACGGGTCCGCCGGGCGGAACGGGCAATCAGCTTTTCAAGACGCAGGAGGCTCCGGCAAAACCGGACTTGCGGAGAGGAAGCAGTTGGCGCAGTCTTGGAACGATTCCCGCTCGCTGCTTCTGCAACCGCAACGACGAAAGCGAAACCTTTCGCCAATCCCATGACGGAACGCACCAACGATCTGGCCGCCTTCTGGCTGCCCTTCACTCCGAACCGGCAATTCAGGAGCAACCCGCGGCTGCTTTCCGGAGCCGCGGGGATGTATTACCAGACCCCCGAGGGGCGCCGCATCCTGGACGCCACCGCCGGGCTGTGGTGCGTCAATGCGGGACATTGCAGGCCATCCATCGTAGCCGCGCTGCAGCGCCAGGCGGCGCAACTGGATTACGCGCCCCCCTTTCAGTTCGCCCATCCGCCGGCCTTTGCCCTTGCAACCCGCCTGGCGGCGCTGGCCCCCGGCGATCTGGATCATGTGTTTTTCTGCAATTCCGGCTCCGAGGCGGTGGATAGCGCGCTCAAGATCGCCATCGCCTGGCATCAGCAGCGGGGGGAGGCCGGGCGCACGCGGCTGATTGGCCGGGAACGCGCTTATCACGGGGTGGGGTTTGGCGGCGTCTCGGTTGGGGGCATGGTGAACAACCGCCGCTCCTTCGGCCCGCTGCTGACGGGCGTGGATCATCTGCCGCACACCTATTCGCGCGGGCGTCAGGCCTTCACCAAAGGCGAGCCGAAATGGGGCGCGCATCTTGCGGAGGATCTTGAACGGATCGTGGCGCTGCATGACGCCAGTACGATCGCGGCCGTGATCGTCGAGCCCATGGCGGGATCGACCGGCGTGCTGCCGCCGCCGGCCGGATATCTGCAGCGCCTGCGCGAAATCTGCACAAGCCACGGCATCCTGTTGATCTTCGATGAAGTGATCACCGGCTTTGGCCGGCTGGGAGCGGCTTTCGCGGCGGAGCGCTTTTCCGTCACACCTGACATGATCTGCTTCGCCAAGGGAGTGAGCAATGCGGCGGCCCCGCTGGGCGGCGTCATTGTGCGCCAGCCCATTTATGACGCCTTCATGAAGGGGCCGGAGCATATGATCGAGCTGATGCATGGCTATACCTATTCGGCCCATCCGCTGGGAGTGGCGGCGGCCCATGCGGCGCTCGATCTCTATCAGGAGGAAAATCTGTTCGCCCGCGCGGCCGCGCTGGAGCCGGTCTGGGCCGACGCCATCCACACCTTGCGCGATGCGCCCCTTGTCGAGGATATCCGCACGATCGGCCTTGCGGCCGGCGTCGATCTTGCCCCCCTTCCGGACGCTCCCGGCAAACGCGGCTTCGATGCGATGCGCGCCGCCTTCCATGATCAGGACATGATGGTAAGGGTGTCCGGCGATACGATCGCGCTTTCCCCGCCCCTCATCCTCAGCGAAGAGGAGATAGACGAAATCACCCGGCGCATGCGGGCCATGCTGAACCGGCTGGCGGAATCCTTTTGTGAAGGAGAGCGATGATGCTGCTTGGTGTTCCTAAGGAAATCAAGGTGCATGAATACCGCGTCGGCATGACGCCTTCCAGCGTGCGCGAGCTTACCCATCACGGGCATGGGGTATGGGTGCAGAGCGGCGCGGGCGAGGCCATCGGCCTCAGCGATGCGGAATACGCGGCGGCGGGGGCCGTCATTCTGGACACGGCCGCCGAAATCTTTTCCCGCGCGGACATGATCGTCAAGGTGAAGGAGCCGCAACCTTCCGAAACCGCCCTGCTGCGGTCCGGGCAGATTATCTTCACCTATCTGCATCTGGCGGCGGATGCGGCGCAGGCCCATGCGTTAATGGAGTCCGGCTGCACCGCCATCGCCTATGAAACCGTGACGGACGCCAATGGCGGCCTGCCGCTGCTCGCGCCCATGAGCGAAGTGGCGGGGCGCATGGCGATCCAGGCCGGCGCCCATTGCCTGGAAATGGAGCAGGGCGGTCGCGGCATGCTGCTGGGGGGCGTGCCGGGAGTGCCTGCGGCGCGGGTGGTGATCATCGGCGGCGGGGTCGTCGGCACCAATGCGGCGCGCATGGCGATGGGGCTGGAGGCGCATGTCACCATCCTCGACAAAAGCCTGCACCGGCTGCAGCAGCTGGACATGCAGTTCGGCCCGACCCTGAACACGATTTTCGCGACGGTGGACGCTCTTGAAGATCATGTCACCCATGCCGATCTGGTGGTGGGAGCGGTGCTGGCGCCCGGCGCCGCCACGCCGCGATTGATCCGTGAACAGATGGTTCGGGACATGCAGCGCGGATCGGTTCTGGTCGACGTCTCCATCGATCAGGGGGGAATCTCGGAAACCTCGCGCCCCACCACCCACGCCGCGCCCACCTATAAACTGCATGACGTGGTGCATTATTGCGTCAGCAATATGCCGGGCGCCGTGGCGCGCACCTCCACCTTCGCGCTCAACAATGCGACCTTGCCCTTCATTCTGGCGCTGGCGGATCATGGGGTGAAGGGCGCGATGCGGCGCGATGCGCATTTGCGCGCGGGGCTGAACGTGATGGCGGGGAAACTCACCCATACGGCGGTGGCGGCGGCGCTCAATGCGCCTTATGCGCGGGCGGAAGAATTACTGGCGTGAATACGGGCGGACAGGGGCGCAGAGCGTTCCGGAAGTTGCCGTCCCGGAAAAAGTGACGCCCGTCACTGGTTAATTCCGGCGCGCATCCCCATATGCAGTCCGTGACTTTCAGATGAAAGGACACGCCCCCTGGTTCATGCCTCGAATCCGGGTGACCCAAACTTGACCCCCATGTTTTGACATGGGGGTTTTTCATGCGGGTGGTTTCAGGGCGGAGGTTGATTATCATCCTGTCATTGCTGGATTTATTCCGGACTTCATGAGTCGCTAAAAAGCACGGCGACACCTGCCGCGCGAGAACGCGCCAGCCATGCTTCAGAATGAAGGTCGTCCGTTCTTCGACCCTTTATGGGTGATTTGGACTCATTGATTACAGACCCCAAAGCGGCTTTCTGTAGTTTTTTGGGATGCGCATATTCCAAGTATGGAATTTAATCCATTATCCCACTGCTTCTTTATATCTGCCCGTATAAATTTTCTGCCCAGAAAGAACTTCGAAAAATCCGGCAACGCCTTACGCAGGAAGCGCGATACTGCGCCGGAATGGAGAAACTGTTCGTGGAAGGAGTAGTTATGACAATACCCAGCACTACTGAACGCGTTCATCTCAATACTGCGCCAAAATGGAATCAAAAAATCGAGGAGAGGACCAGACGCAGTATCGCCTATTATTCGGCGCATCCCGAAGAAATCGCCTCCCGTCTTGAGCAGCTTGATCATGAATGGGATATTGAGCGCACACTGGAGGCTAACGCTGCTACTGTTTCGGTAGTCAGTGTACTGCTCGGTATGTTAGTCAACCGCAAATGGCTTTTCCTGCCGGCCATCGTCGGCGGGTTCCTGCTTAATCATGCGGTCAAAGGCTGGTGTCCGCCGCTGCCCGTGTTCCGGCGCAGGGGGATTCGCACGCAAACCGAAATCGATCGCGAACGCTATGCATTAAAGGCGCTGAGAGGTGATTTCAATCGGTTTCCGGAAGGGAGAAATGTTACCGACAGGGATGCCCAGCGCATTCTGCAAACGGTCAAATAGTCCGCTTTCGCCAGGGTTTTTCAAAAGTCAGCCTTTGGTCCTTGTCGGCAATCACCGCGCCGGTGGTCGTTCCCTCGCCGCTCATCTTTACTCAAGCTGAACGATCATGCCGCTATGCATGAAGTGAAGTTTTGCTTTTGTTGATGCATGAGGGGGCGTTTCAGAAGTTTATCCCATGCAAGAAGGGGAGCGCCGCAGACAATTGCTGTTCTCATCACAGCATCCTGTCTTG
>DMKG01000102.1:9317-12635 GCA_003454415.1 Alphaproteobacteria bacterium | reverse complement strand
CCTCTCCGGTCAATGTGAAGAGGCGCGCATCTTGAACGCTGCGAAATGCGCCTCGAGATATTCATTGGAATTATAGAGATAATGGCCGATTTTTGAATCGGCCTTGAGGCCCGCTTTGGCGAAGGCCCCCGCAAGCCTGGCCGAACGCTCATCGAATTCCGCCCAGCTGCGGCAGGTATCCCCATGCGCCAGCGCGGGCCGCTGGGGGATGGCGTCGGCGATCGTTTCCCATACAGTTGCATAATGATATTGCATGTTCTTCCCTGTTTTTTTGTTCTGTTCTGACGGGCGTTGTTAAGGTCATTATGACTCAAAATCCCTATCCGGAACAGACGCTAGTCTTTCGGCCGCAGCCAGATCGTCAGGGCTGTTGATGTTCAGAAACGGGTCGAAGGGTTCGACGGAAAAATCCGCCTGCGCCGCGCCGTGACGTGCGGACCACCCTTCCACCTTGCGAAGGTTTTCCTGGGTCAGGGCGCGGCGCAAATCCCCCGCCAGACTTACCGGCCACAGGCCGAAAACCGGCTGAATACGCCCTCCCGAAGCCGCGCAGGCAATCGGCGCGCCGGCCCCCTTACGGGCCGACAGCAGACGCGCCACGAGATCAGATGGGAAAAACGGCGTGTCGGTGGCGAAACTTGCGACATGGGTGTAACTGGGGCGGTGCTCCCGCGCCCATTCTAGCGCCGAGAGAATACCCGCCAGCGGCCCCGCCTGCCCTTCGATGACATCAGGGACAATGGTCAGGCCGAAGGGGAGAAAACGCGCAGCGTCCCCGTTCGCGTTAAGAATAAGTTCGCTGACCTGGGGCCGCGCCCGGGCGATGGCGCGGGTCAGCAGGGTTTGCCCATGAAGCATGGCCAGACATTTATCCCCGCCCCCCATGCGGCTGGATCGCCCGCCCGCCAGTAATACGCCGAGAATGCCGCTCATCACTTGCCTGTTCCCGCTGCCAGCTTTGGCGGAAAAAGTGGAGTATTTGTCATTGCCGCCATGATCCGCGAAGCCTAATTTACCGCCATGCAAGACAACCACCGCATAAAGAAAACCCGTTCCGTGGTCATGCTGGCGTTTCCCGGGGCGCAGGTGCTGGATATTACCGGGCCGATAGAGATATTCAAAGGCGCCAATGACGTGCTGGCGCGGCATGAGCTTGCCAACAAGCCAGCCTATCAATTGCGTCTCGCCACTCATGCGGGTGGGCTATTTACCACCACCTCAGGCATCACACTTGCCGCCGATTGCAGCCTTGCCGCGCTGAGAGAGCCAATTGACACGCTGCTGGTCAGCGGCGGCGATGGGGTGCGCGAGGCGCTGCGCGACAAAGTGCTGATTCGCTTCATTCAGCGGACGTCAAAAAAGGCGCGCCGTGTCGCTTCGGTGTGCAGCGGTTCATTCCTGCTGGCTGAGGCTGGATTGCTGAATGGCCGCCGGGCCGCCTCGCATTGGAGAGGTTGCGAATTACTGGCGAAATATTATCCGAAGGTGACGGTGGATCCTGACGCGCTGTATGTGCGCGATGGAAAATTTTCCAGCTCTGCCGGAGTGACCGCAGGCATGGATTTATCCCTTGCGCTGGTGGCCGAGGATTGCGGTCAGCGGGTGGCGCTGGAGGTGGCCAAAGACAAGGTGCTGTTCATGATCCGCAGTGGCGGGCAATCCCAGTTCAGCACGCATCTGGCGGCGCAGGGTGCGCAAAGCAGCCGCCTGCGGACGGTGCTGGATTGGGCGCTGGAAAATCTGCACCAGAATCTGACGGTGGAGATGCTGGCGGCGCGCGCCGCCATGAGCCCGCGCAATTTCGCCCGCGCTTTCCGGAAGGAAACAGATTCGACCCCCGCCAATTTCATAGAGCGCGCGCGTATCGATGCGGCGCGAAGGATGCTGGAAGATTCCCGGGCAGGGATAAGCGCCGTCGCCACGGATTGCGGGTTCGGAAACATCGAACGCATGCGCCGCGCCTTTCACCGGCATATGGGGGTGGGGCCGCATGCCTATCGCGAACGCTTTCACATCCATTAGAAGAGGAACAGCACATGGCCAGCACGATCGCTATTCTGATTTTCGATGATGCGGAAGAATTGGATTTCGTTGGCCCCTGGGAAGTGTTCACCATGTCCAATGAAGTCCGGGATCACGCCAATGACCCGGCGCAGAAAGACCGTGTGCTGACCGTCTCGCAGCATGGCGGCGAAGTGAGATGCGCCAAGGGCATGCGGGTAATCGCGGACCACAGCTTTGCCGACTGTCCGCCGGTCGATGTGCTGCTCATCCCCGGCGGCCGCGGCACGCGGCGGGAGGTCGAAAATCACGCAATGCTGGCCTGGATCGCCAAAACCGCAGACGGCTGCACATGGATCACGAGTGTCTGCACCGGATCGTTGCTGTTGATCGAATCCGGCCCGGCGGCGGGCAAGCGGGTGACCACCCATTGGGGCTTTGTGGACCAGTTGATGGCGCGCGGCAAGGCGACGGTGCTGAAAAATATCCGTTATGTGCGTGACGGTAATATAGTTACGGCGGCAGGGGTTTCGGCGGGAATCGATATGGCGCTGTGGCTGGTGGGGCAAATGCATGGTGTTGCCCATGCCCGCAACACCCAAAAGGCGATGGAATACGATCCCGCGCCGCCTTATGCCGCAGAGGCGTGAGGAACACGATGCGTGAAAAAGCGCTACTCACTATCAGGAGTTTATGAGACAGGTCGAGTGGCGCCCCGGGTTAACTGTGGTGGTTTGGCAACTATGCCTCTGAAATGCTGAATCCATAGAAGGAAGTCGTTGAAATTTCGTAGCCGCAATCTAGGTTTACCGTCAACTCTGATGACGCCGTTAAATTAATTATACTTGGAGATCTTCCCATGAAACGTCTTTTGATCACCCTACCCGCCACTGCCGTTCTGTTGGCCGGGGTCAGCCAGGCGGCTCTTGCACAGAGCGGCCCCAGCGGTTCCTGGGCCGGCCCCTATGGCGGCATCCATATCGGCTATGGCAATGGTTCTGGGGATGACGTCGAGACCACAGGCCAGGCTCCGGCCAATGTCTCCAATGTGGTCAGCGGCGCCCGCCCGGGCGGCGTTTCCGTGGATGAAGACGGCTTTGTCGGCGGTGTCGCCCTTGGCTACAATCTGCAGTCGGGCAATATCGTCTATGGCGTGGAAGCGGATATCGACTATACCGATATCGAAGATTCAAGCACCCGCACCACCACCAACGCCGCAGGCGCCGCCCTGGTCAACACGTTCCGGAATGATCTTGAATATCTGGGCACCCTGCGCGCGCGTCTGGGCGCCGTGGTGAATGGCGGAAATACGCTGGT
>DMKG01000102.1:0-9058 GCA_003454415.1 Alphaproteobacteria bacterium | reverse complement strand
ATCGAACAGGCCATTGACAGCAAGCTGCGCATGACCGCCAGCTATATGTATTATGATCTCGGCCATGACACAGTGAATGTCGCACTGGTTCCCACAGCCGTACCTCTGGGCGGCGGCACCGGTTACAATTCCAAATTCGAGACGACCGGCCATCTGTTCCGCGTCGGCGTAGGGTACAAATTCTAGACCCCGCCTGTAATCAGGTAAAAACCCGGCAGTCACTCTGCCGGGTTTTTTGTTGGGGGACGCCGCAGTGATGGGTTCCACCCTCCCGCGCCACGCCGTTGACAAGACAGGTCAGAATTGCCGACAATGCAAAAAAAACCTCCACACTGGGGGAAAACAGCAACAGGGAGGAAGGGCACATGGGGAATGGCGCCCTCTGGGTGGACAGCGATAACGGCATCATCTCGCGCGACATATTTGTCAGCGACGCGATCTATACCGAGGAACTGAAGAAAGTATTCGGCCGCGCTTGGCTTTTCGTCGGGCATGAGAGCCAGATACCCAAACCGTATGATTTCTTCGTTTCCCGCATGGGGGCGGAATCCGTCATCATGACACGGGATAAAACCGGACAGATCCATGTTTTCCTGAACACCTGCCGTCACCGGGGCATGAAGGTGTGCCGCTATGACCAGGGCAATACGAGGGTATTCACCTGCCCCTACCATGCCTGGAGTTTTTCCGTAGACGGAAACCTGACTTCCGCCCCGGGCGGACTAGCCGGCGTCCCCCAATACAAGGCGATCTATCACGACGAACTGGACAAATCGCAATGGGGCCTGATTCCGGTCGCCAAACTCTGCAATTACAAGGGAGGCGTCTGGGCCACCTGGGACAGGAACGCCCCTGAATTCGAAGCCTATCTGGGCGGCATGAAAATCTATCTCGACGCTGTGATGGACCACCGCGACGGGCGGCCGGGCGGGTCGGAAATCATCGGCGGCATCCAGAAATGGAAGGTGCCGTCCAACTGGAAATTCGGCGCGGAAAATTTCATTGGCGATCTCTATCACATCACCAGCCACCGTTCGGTCGACATGGTCTCGATCGGGCCCAGCGGCGCGGGCCGGCGCGACGCCCCGGTAGTGCGGCGTGAGGGGGGCAAACGCCCCCCGCCCTTTGTGAGCGTCGGCTTTCCCAATCACGGCCACGGGCTGATCGGCGCCCTGCCGCATTACGAGGAAGCGGATTACGTGCCGCAATTCACCCTGACGCCGGAGGTGGAGCAGTATTACGAGCATATCTATCACGCAAGGGTCGCCAATCTCGGAAAGCAGAAACGGGTGCTCGCAGCCGTGGGCACGATCTTCCCCAACCTCTCCTTTCATGGCATGCAGCCGCGCGCGCTGTTCACATGGCACCCAAACGGCCCGCGCGAGATGGAAATCTGGAAATGGTATCTGGTGGACGCGGACGCCCCCGCCGCCGTCAAGGACGTGCTGCGCCGTTATTACCTGCGCTATGCCGGCCCGGCGGGCCTGACGGAGCAGGACGATATGGAAAACTGGAATTACGCCACCGCCGCCAGCGCCGGCCAGGAGGCGGGACGCTATCCTTATAATTACCAGATGGGTCTGGGTTATGAACAGCCTGCCCCGGATCTGGACAATGCGGTGTACACCACGGCTGTGACCGAGCAGAACCAGCGCATCCTTTATCACCGATGGGCGCAGTACATGTCGGCTCCCGAGGGGGGCTCCCTGCATCCGGACGCGAATGCGAATCTCGGCGAAATTCTTGCGCGGCGGCGGACATGAATACGCGCGAAGCCAGCCTTGAGGCCCTGCTGCGCCAGCGTGACGTTGAGGCGTTCTACTACCACGAAGCCGAACTTCTCGACGAGCGCCGTTATGAGGAATGGCTGGACCTGCTGGCGGAGGATATCGTCTATTTCATGCCTCTGCGCCGCAATGTGCAGTACGGCTCCCAGGACAGGGCCGAAAATACCCGCGAGGGGCTGGACGCCGCCTGGTTCGATGAAGGCAAGCAGACCCTGACCCAGCGCGTGCGGCAGATCCGGACCGGCATTCACTGGGCGGAGGAGCCGCTGTCACGGGTGCGCCATCTCATCACTAATGTGCGTATTTCCGATACGTCCCCTGAAGACGCCGGCGATAGGGAGATCGAAGCGAAAAGCAATTTTCTGGTCTACCGCAACCGCATCGACGATGAGACGGACATTTTCGCCGGCCAGCGCACAGACCGTCTGCGTCATGAAAATGGCGGCTGGAAGGTCGCCAAACGGGTGATTCTTCTGGACCAGAGCACGTTGCTGGCGAAGAATCTGACGTTTTTCTTCTGAGAGGGAGAGAGGAATGACTGACAAGAAAACCACGGGGACCAGCAGCCTGGCGCGCCTGGAAGGGATATTGACCCTTGATCTGGTGGCGATAGAGGAAGGCGCGAAAGTAAGACTGCGAGACGGCGAAACCGCCGAAGTGGTGGAAAACCCGCGCGATGGCATGTGGATCCTGCTGCGCATTCTGGAAGCGCCGGACGATCCCGCAAGAGAGGGGGGCGAGGAACTGGTGTTCTGGGCGGACGTGCTGGGCGTGCTGCAATGAGTGGGCGCGTCGTTCTGGTCACCGGAGGCACCTATGGCATCGGCCGCGCCGCCTCGCTCGGATTTGCCGCGCAGGGCGACATTGTCTACGCCTTCGGGGTGGGCGACGCCGCGACGGAAGGGGTGATGGCGGAAGCGCGCAAGACGGGCCATGAAGTGCGCGCCAGCACGCTGGACATCCGGGAAACGGAAGCCGTCCGCAGGCTGATCAGGGATATTATCGCGCGGGAGGGCCGTATCGACGTGCTCGTCAATAATGCGGCCGCGCGGCCGACCGGCGCCATCGAAACCACCAGCGATGAGGACTGGGATCTGGCCTTCGATGTGAATATCAGGGGCATGTTCGTCACCACCAAAGCGGTTCTGCCCCAGATGATCGAACGCAGGAAAGGCGCGATCGTCAATGTATCCTCCGGGTCGGGCAAAGGCCGCGCCGGGCTGATCGCCTATGGCGCCTCGAAGGGCGCGGTATTCGCCTTCACCCAATGCCTCGCCATCGACCACGCGCATCAGGGCATCCGCATCAACACCGTCGTGCCCGGCTTCACCCGAACCGGAATGACCGAAGGCATGCCGGAAAAGGCAATGGCCATGGGTGGAAAAATGAGCGTTGCAGGGCGCGTGAACAACCCCGAGGAAATCGCCGCCGCCATCCTCTGGCTGGCCTCGGATCAGGCCTCGGTGGTCAGCGGCATCACCCTTGAGGCGGGCACCCTTCCGCGCCAGGCCTGAAACCTACCGCGCGGTCCAGCCGCCATCGACGGGAAGCGCCGCGCCGGTGATGGAGGCGCCCATATCCGAGCACAGGAACACGGTGAGGGCGGCGATTTCCTCTACGCTCGCGAATTTCCGGTTGGGCTGGGGCGCGAGGATGACGTTTTCGATCACATCCTTTTCCGCCATGCCATGCGCCTTCGCCTGATCGGGTATCTGCTTTTCCACCAGCGGCGTCCATACATAGCCGGGACAGATGGCGTTGCAGGTGACGCCTGTGGTTGCGGCCTCCAGCGCCGTCACCTTGGTCAGGCCGAGCAGGCCGTGCTTCGCCGCGACATAGGCGGATTTGAAGGGCGAGGCGACGAGGGCGTGGGCGGAGGCGATATTGACGATGCGGCCCCAGCCGCGTTCCATCATCGGTCCCAGCACAGCCCTGGTGGTGTGAAACGCGGAACTGAGATTGATGGCGATAAGCTGGTCCCATTTTTCCGGTGGAAATTCCGCGATGGGGGCGACATGCTGCACCCCCGCATTGTTGACCAGTATATCCACCGGCCCAAGCACTGCGGCGGCGCGCGCCATCATGGCGTCAATCGAGCGGGGATCGCCCATATCCGCCGAAAGGGGAATGCATGTCACCCCGTGGGTTTTGGCGATTTCATCCGTCAGCGGAAGGATCTCCCGCTCCGCCCGGCTGCCATTCACGCCGACCGCGCAGCCCTCAGCCGCCAGCGCCCTCGCCAGGCCAAGACCTATACCGCTGGTGGCGCCGGTGACCAGCGCCACCCTGTGTTTCAGCAATTGCGCTACTCCGCCGCCTTGCCCGATCCCGATTGGGCGGCGATCTCTTCCGCCTCGCGGCGCAGTTCGCGTTTCAGGGTCTTGCCGCTGGCGTTACGGGGGATCACGTCAATGAACCGCACGCTGGCCGGCTGCTTGAATTTGGCGAGCCTTGTGCTGCAGTGTTTCAGGATGTCCGCCTCGGTGATGTCCGAGCCGGGCGCCCGCACAACGCAGGCCTGACCGGTTTCACCCCAGCGTTCATGGGGAACGCCGATGACGCCCACATCGGCGACGCCCTTGAGCTGGAAGATCACAGCCTCCACCTCGGCCGGATAGACATTCTCACCACCCGAAATATACATGTCCTTCCAGCGGTCAACGATATAGAAATACCCGTCGCTGTCCTTGCGCGCCGCATCGCCGGTCTTGAACCAGCCGTCATGGAAGCTGGCCGCCGTCGCATCGGGCCGGTTCCAGTAACCCGGCGTCACATTCGGCCCCTTCACCCAGATTTCGCCCACTACATCGGGTTCCGTGATGTCGGCGCCGTCTTCATCCACCAGCCGCATTTCCAGATGCAGTGCGGGAAGGCCGGCGGAGCCGATCTTTTTCAGCGCCATATCGCTTTCCAGCACGGTGATGATGGGACTCGTTTCCGTCATGCCATAGGCCTGCGCAAGCGCCAGCCCTTTCGCCGCCCAGGTTTCCAGCAGGGGCTTTGCCGCGGGCGCCGCGCCGATGCCCGCGGTGACGATGCCCGAGAAGTCGCAGTTTTCAAAGTCGGGATGCTGACTCATGAACAGATACATGGACGGCACGCCGAGGAAATGCGTGAACCCATGACCGCTGCGCCTGTCCAGCAGCTTCAGGATCGCGCCGGGATCGAACTCCCGCGCCACCGCCACGGTTCCGCCCACATGAAAGGCGATATTGGCGTAACAGTTCAGCCCGCCGGTATGAAACAGCGGCATCACCGCCAGATGCTTGCAGTCCGTCGTCACCCGCGCCGGCCCGCCAAAACTCACAGCGTTCCAGAAGGTCATGCCATGGGTGATCATGGCCCCCTTTGGCAGGCCGGTAGTGCCCGAGGTGTACATGATGGTGGAAAGATCATCGAGGGTGAGGTCGCTCGCCCGCGCCGTGAGTTTGCCCGCCTTTGCGATCGCCTGTTCGTACTGGCTGGGGCTGCCATCGAAATTGTTCTGGATGAGGTGCGGGATCTTGCACAGCTTCTGCAGCGTTTCGCCCGTATCGGCGAATTCGGGCCCGGGAATCAGCACTTTCGGCGCCGCATCGCTGACGATGAATTCGAGCTCCGGAACTGTAAGGCGCCAGTTGAGGGGCAGAAACACCAGCCCCGCCTTAGCGCAGGCGAACTGCATCTCGAAAATATCGGAACTGTTCTGGGCCAGAATTCCCAGCCGGTCGCCCTTGACAAGCCCCAGACTGCCGGTCAGATAGGCCGCCAGGCGTTCGCAACGGTCATTGAACTGGCGGTAGGTGAACTCCCGCTTAGAATGCAGATCGATCAGCGCGATTTTGTCGCCAAGCCGCGTGGTGTGATAGGCGAGCCAGTCATATGCCCTGATTGCCATGGACGTTCCTCCCGATTTTCTCATTAGCCGTTATTGAAGCAAATCCCGCTGACGCGGGCAAGTGATCAATCTATCAGGGGGAGGGCTCTGATAAGGCCTTTACGCCTCGTTGCGAACGCCCGCCATCGCCCTGCTCAACAGGATAACCGGCAAAAGCCCGGCGGCAACAATGCTCAGCCCCGCCAGGGCGCTATCCTCCAGTCTTCCAAGCGAAGCGAAATTATATACATGGGTCGACAGCGTGTCGAAATTGAAGGGGCGCAGGATAAGGGTTGCAGGCAGTTCCTTCATGCAGTCGACAAACACCAGCAGCGCCGCCGTCAGCAACGGTCCACGCAACAGGGGCAGATGCACCCGCCACAAAGTACCCGCTTTCCCCTGACCCAGACTGCGCGAAGCCATATCCATGGCGGGGGTGATGCGGACCAGACCCGCTTCGATGGCGCCGAAAGACAGCGCCAGGAAGCGCACGACATAGGCGAACAGGAGCGCGCCCAGCGTTCCGCTCAGCACCAGTCCGGTCGAAACCCCGAAACTTTCCCGCATGAAGGCGTCCAGCGCGTTATCAAACCGTCCAAACGGGATCATCACGCCCAGCGCCAGCACCGTGCCCGGTATGACATATCCGATGGCGGCAATCCGGGTCAGGGCCTGCTGAAGGCGTCCGGCGCTGATCCGCGCGCCATAGGCCAGAAACACGCCAACGCCTACCGCCAGGCCCGCGGCCAGTCCCGCCAGAACCAGGCTGTTGAAGGCGTAACCAGCATAGGCGGCGTCAAAGGCGTCAACCCCCCGCGTCAGCGCCATACGCAGCAGAATACCGGCAGGAAGAAGAAAGCCGAAGGTCAAGGGCGCCGCGCAGGCGGCGATGGCCGCTGCGGCTTTCAGCGGCCCCAAAGTGAAGGGTGAAGCCGCGCGGATCTGCAAACCGGTATCGTGAAAGCGGCTGCCGCGCCGCGCCACACGCTCCAGGGCAATTAGAAGAAGAACGAAACCCAGCAACGCTACGGCGATCTGCGCGCTTCCACCCGCATTGCCCATGCCCAGCCAGACATCATACATTCCGATGGTGAGCGTGCGCACGGCGAAATGATTGACCGCGCCAAAATCCCCCAGGGTTTCCATCAGCGCCAGGATCACGCCGATACTGACGGCTGGCCGCGCCAGAGGCAAGGCCACCCTGAAAAACACCGCCCATGGCGTATGTCCAAGGGTGCGGGCGACCTCCAGCGCGGCGCCGGACTGCTGCAGAAAAGCCGTTCGCGCGCTGAGATACACATAAGGGTAAAATGTCAGGCTTAGCACCAGAACAGCGCCGCCAAGGGATCGGATGTCCGGAAACCAGTAATCATGCGGCCGCGTCCATCCTGCGATTTCACGTATCCAGCTTTGCACGGGTCCTGCAAATTCCAGAAAATCCACATAGGTATAAGCGACAAGATAGGCAGGCATGGCAAAAGGCAGGAGCAGCGCCCATTCAAAAAATCCGCGTCCCGGAAACCGGCAGAGACTGACCAGCCAGGCGGTGGCGACGCCAATGACCGCCACCCCAATCCCTACCCCCACCATCAGGATGAGTGTGGTTTGCGCCAGATTTGGCAGTATGGTTCGCGCCAGATGCGGCCAGAAATCGCGATCCGCATCAACCGCGAGCCATAGGATGGCGAAAAGCGGCATCGAAGCAAGCGCCGCCACCAGCATCGCGCCGGCATTCCATAAATTAAGGGGAAAAACTGCCGCCCTGCGCCATCCGCCTTTCGCGCGATCCGATGGAAACGGACCCACCGCCATCACTGATCGAAGCCGGTTTCATACACAATTTCCAGCGCGCGTTTCCGGAACTTCGCAATTTCCTGCAAGGGCAATTCGTCTGACTTGAATTCCCCCCAGCTTTGCAGCAGCTCCGAGGGTTCCACACCGGGTCTGGCGGGATATTCATTATTGATGGTGGCGTACATCTTCTGCGCCTCGGGGCTTGCAAGAAACTCCATCAGCTTTTGCGCCGCTTCACGATTGGGGGCGTGTTTCGCCATCGCCATGCCTGAGACGTTTACATGGGTTCCGCTTGGAAAGGGCGTTCCGGGTTGATTGGGAAAGACGATACGCACGGCCCTGGCGAACTCCGCCTGTTCAGGATCAGCCAGCATCACCGCCATATAATAGGTATTGCCCAGCGCGATATCGCATTCGCCCTGCGCTACCGCGCGGATCTGGGCGCGATCATCCCCCTGCGGTTTGCGCGCCAGATTGGCCTTGACGCCCATCAGCCATTTCGCCGCTTCCGTCTCTCCATGATGGGCGATCTGCGACGCCAGCAGGGCGATATTGTAATCGCTGTTACCGCTGCGGCTGCAAATCCGTCCCTTCCATTTCGGCGCTGTCAGCCCCTCATAAGTGGTGACTTCGCCGTCCTTAACCCGGTCATTGGCGGCATAGATCACCCGGGCGCGCAATGTCAGGGCGAACCAGTTCTTGGCGGGATCGCGTAACGATTCCGGTATGGCGCTGATCAACGCCGGAGAATCCACAGGCTGGGTGATCCCGGCTTCGACCGCCTCTTTCAGACGGGCGATGTCTGTGGTCAGCAGGACATCCACCGGACTGTTCACTCCTTCCGCCTTCACTCTTTCGGTCAGGCCCTTTTCCGCGAACAGGGAATTGACGGCGATTCCCGTTTCTGCGGTGAATTTGTCCAGCATAGGTTGAATCAGAAAAGGCTGACGGTTGGAATAGATATTAACCTCGGCCGCAGCCGCCGGCATAGCCAGAATTAGCAGGGCCGGCAGACAGGCAAACCATTCCAGACGCCGGAAATGGAGGAGCAGTGGAGAAAACAGACTGAAAGCAGGTTTAAAGACGGCCATTTTCATAAAAAACATCCTTTCAGGTCTTATACGTCATTTTTTGCGAATGATTTGCATTTGCGATTGATATTCAGCCTCTCCTCTCCTTCTGTCAAGCAGGGCCATGACAGTTCAGAAAGGGCAAATTCTTTGTCCGCAGCTGACAGGGGCATTCCACCGTCCTCCTTGCCGTAACCGGGGGCCCTATCCATAGCCTATTCATTCCAAACCGTTAAGTCCCTGAGAACGGGAATGGGTTGAATTCATCACTGTTCAGCATCCATAATCCATGCCCTTTACAGCGCCAGGCATTGGCGCGAAGCCCGGATAGACCATGACACGCACCCCCACTCAACCCTCACTTTTTATTCCCCATGGCGGCGGCCCCTGTTTTTTCATGGAATGGAATATGGGACCCCGCGACACCTGGAAGTCCATGGAGGCGTGGCTGCGCAGCCTTGGGGACACATTGCCTGCCCGGCCCAGAGCCATCGTGGTGATTTCCGGCCATTGGGAAGAACAGGCATTCACAGGGAGTGATGCAGGGAAAG